>JALOQY010000279.1 GCA_025459285.1 Planctomycetota bacterium
TCCTCCACCGGCTCGACGTCGTCCTCGAGCTTCGTCACCAGGCACTGGGTGGTGAGCATCAGCGACGCGATGGAGACGGCATTCCGGAGGGCGGTCACGGTGACCTTGGTCGGGTCGACGACGCCGGCCTCCATCATGTTGACCATCTTCCCGGCCAGCGCATCGAAGCCGAGCTCGGGATCGTCGCTCGCGATCACGTCGTCGACCACGACCCGGCCGTCCATGCCGGCGTTGTCGGCGATCGTCGCGAGCGGCACGACGATGGCCCGGCGCACGACCTCCACGCCCAGCTTCTCGTCGCCCCGCGCCAGCTTGCGCACCTCGTCGAGGACCTTCGTGGCCCGGGCCAGCGGAACGCCGCCGCCCGGCACGATGCCCTCTTCCACCGCCGCCCGCGTCGCATGGAGGGCGTCCTCGACCCGGGCCTTCTTCTCCTTCGACTCCGCCTCGGTGAAGGCGCCGACCTTGATCACGGCGACACCGCCCACCAGCTTCGCGAGCCGCTCCTGGAGCTTCTCTCGGTCGTAGTCCGAGGTCGTCTTCTCGATCTGGGCGCGGATCTGGCCGATCCGTCCTTCGATCTCCTTGCGCTTCCCGGCGCCCTCGACGAGCGTGGTCTCGTCCTTCGTGATCGTGACCTTCTTCACGCGTCCAAGGTGCTCCAGCGTCACGTTCTCGAGCTTCATGCCGAGGTCCTCGGAGATCACCCGGCCGCCGGTGACGACCGCGATGTCCTCGAGCATCGCCTTGCGGCGGTCGCCGAAGCCCGGGGCCTTCACCGCGCAGCAGCGCAGGACGCCGCGGAGCTTGTTGACCACGAGGGCCGCGAGAGCCTCCCCCTCCACCTCCTCGGCGATGATGAGGACCGGCTGGCCGGACTGCGCCACCGCCTCGAGGAGCGGCAGGAACTCCCGGAGGTTGCCGATCTTCTTCTCGTGGATGAGGACGAGGGCATCCTCCATCTCGACCCGCATGTTCTCGGCGTTCGTGATGAAGTACGGGGACAGGTAGCCCTTGTCGAACTGGAGGCCCTCGGCGAACTCGAGTTTCGTCTCGGTCCCCTTCGCCTCCTCGACGGTGATGACGCCGTCCTTGCCGACCTTCGCCACTGCCTCGGCGAGGAGGTTTCCGATCTCCTTGTCCTGGTTCGCCGAGATCGTCCCGACCTGCGCGACGCGCTTCCGGTCGGTTCCGACGACCCGGCTGCCGGCGCGGATGCTCTTCTCGACGGCGTCCGTCGCCATGTCGATCCCGCGCTTGAGCGCCATCGGGTTCACGCCGCCCACGATCATCTTGAAGCCTTCCCGGAAGAGGGCTTCGGCGAGAATCGTGGCGGTGGTCGTGCCGTCGCCGGCCACGTCGGAGGTCTTGGACGCGACCTCGTTCACGAGCTTCGCGCCCATGTTCTCGAACGGGTCCGGAAGCTCGACTTCCTTCGACACGGTCACGCCGTCCTTGGTGACCGTCGGCGATCCCCACTTCTTCGCGAGGATCACGTGCTTCCCGGTGGGCCCGAGCGTCACCTTCACGGCGCGGCTCAGCTTCTGGACGCCGGTGAGGATCTTCTTCAGGGCGTCGTGGTCATACATCAGCTGCTTGGCCATGGGTATTGTCTCCGAGCGGTGCCGTTACTGGACGATGCCCAGGATGTCGGACTCCCGCATGATCTTGAACTCCTCGCCATCGACCTTCACTTCGCTGCCGGAGTACTTCCCGAAGAACACCCGGTCGCCGACCTTCACCGAGAGTCCCGCGCGGTCGCCGTTCTCCAGCATCTTCCCCGGGCCCACGGCGAGGACTTCGCCGAGCTGGGGCTTCTCCTTCGCCGTATCGGGCAGGACGATCCCGCCCGCGGTCCGCTCCTCGGCCTCCAGGGGCCGCACGACGACGCGATCGTCGAGCGGGCGGACGTTCATCGTTCCCTTCACTTCGCTCTTCTCCTTCTTGCTCGCCATGGCCATCCTCCTAGAAGTCGTCCATTCCGTCCATACCGCCCATGCCGCCCATTCCGCCCATGCCGCCCATTCCACCCATGCCACCCATCCCGCCCATGCCGCCGGGACCGCCGGGGCCGGGCTTCTTCTTCTCGGGGATGTCGGCGATCATGCAGTCGGCGGTGAGGAGCAGTCCCGCCACGCTGGCCGCGTTCTGCAGCGCGGACCGGACCACCTTCGTCGGGTCGACGATGCCCATCGAGAGCATGTCTCCGTAGCGATCCAACTCGGCGTCCCACCCGAAGTCGGCACTCGCGTTCTCGAGCACCTTGCGGGCGATGACCGCGCCGTCGGCGCCCGCGTTCTCCGCGATCGCCCGGATCGGGACGCCGATGGCCTTCGCCACGATCTCGGCGCCCAGCTTCTCCTCGCCCCGCAGTTTCAGCTTGCGGATGGCCTCCACGCTGCGCAGCAGCGCGACGCCGCCGCCGGGCAGGATGCCCTCGGCGACCGCGGCGCGGGTGGCGTGCATGGCGTCCTCCACCCGGGCCTTCTTCTCCTTCATCTCCGTCTCCGTGGCGGCGCCGACCGTGACCTCGGCCACGCCGCCGGCGAGCTTCGCCAGGCGCTCCTCGAGCTTCTCCCGGTCATAGTCGGAGGTGGTCTTCTCGATCTCCCGGCGGATCTCGCGGACCCGGCCGGAGAGCGCGGCGGGATCGCCCTTCCCGTCCACGATCGTCGTGTTCTCGGCCTCGATGATCACCTTCCGGGCCGTGCCGAGGTCCTTCAGGGTGATCTTCTCGAGGTCGCGGCCCGTGTCCTTCATGACCGGCGTCGCGCCGGTGAGGATCGCGATGTCGTCGAGCATGGCCTTGCGACGGTCGCCGTACCCCGGCGCCTTCACCGCGCAGCACTTGAGGATGCCGCGCAGGCGGTTCACCACCAGTGTCGCGAGGGCCTCGCCCTCCACGTCCTCGGCGATGACGAGCAGGGGCCGGCCGGACTTGCTGATCTTCTCGAGAAGCGGCACGAGCTTCTGGATCGCGCCGATCTTGTCCTCGTGGACGAGGATCAACGGGTCCTCCAGCACGACCTCCATCCGGTCGGCGTCGGTGACGAAGTGCGCCGAGAGGTAACCCCGGTCGAACTGCATCCCCTCCACGACCTCCACGGAGGTCTCGAGGGACTTGCCCTCCTCCACCGTGATCACGCCGTCCTTCCCGGCCTTCTCCAGCGCCTGGGCGATCATCTTGCCGATCTGCCGGTCGCCGTTCGCGGCGATGGTCGCCACGTGCTCGATCTTCTGGCGATCGTCGCCGACCGAGCGGGAGCGCGCCTTGAGGTCCTCGACCACGGCCACCACCGCGGCGTCCACACCGCGCTTGAGTCCCATCGCGTTCGATCCCGCGACGATGGCCTTCAGGCCCTCGACGAAGATGGCCTCGGCCAGGACCGTGGCGGTGGTGGTGCCGTCGCCCGCCACGTCCGAGGTCTTGCTCGCGACCTCGCGGACGAGGCGCGCCGCCATGTTCTCGAACTTGTCCCGGAACTCGATTTCCTCGGCGACGGTCACGCCGTCCTTGGTGATCGTCGGGCCGCCCCAAGACTTGTCGAGGACGGCGTTCCTGCCCTTCGGCCCCAGCGTGGACTTGACGGCGCGGGCGAGGTTCACGACCCCGCGCCGCATCCGGTCCCGGGCCTCCTGGTCAAAGGCGAGCTTCTTCGCCATGGCGGATCTCCCTGAAACAGATTGCGGTTTCCCTCCGGGGAAGCCCTCAGCACCCCCGGGGGACGGCACCGAAACAACAAACTCCGTGCCGATCCATTTCAGGCTGGGAACCGCGCGGACCGGTGACACATTGGCAGGACCGACCCCGGCCGGCCTGCCACATCGCCCGATCCCGTCTCCCCCCGGCCAGCAACCCGCCGGCGCAGACCCGCAGGCCCGCGGAGGCCCCTCGGCGACGGGACGCTGGCAGCCCGTCGGGGCCGGGGACGTTCTCAGCAATGCGACCCCTCACCCCGACGCGCTGCTGGCGACTTTCTCGATATGTGGTGGCCGTTTCCCTGCGGGCTTCTAGGATGGGGCCATGTTCCGCGCTCTCTGCTGCCTGCCCCTCCTCCTGTTCGCCGACGGCCCCGCTCCCGATGGATCGGCCCGCCTGACGCTCCTCAGCGGCGAGATCCGCCGGGGAGTGCGCCTGGTCTCCCTCGACGAGAACCGCCTGAAGGTCGTCGTGGCCGGGGGGGCCACCGAGGACGTCGAGGTCCCCTCGGTCGTCTCGATCGTCTTCCCCTCCGGCCCCGGCCCCGCCCCCCTGCCGGAACCATCCGTGGTCGATCTCCTCCTGCGCGGCGGAGATGTCGTCCGCGGATCGATCCTCCCGGCCGGCCCCGAGAAGATCGGCCTGCGCTCCGAGTTGCTCGGGGACCTGTCCTTCCCGGTGGACGAGGTCGCCCAGGTGCGGTTCACCCGCGCCTTCGACGAAGTGGAGGACAAGCCGGTCTACGCCGAAGCCGAGCGGGACCGGGACGTCTTCGTCTACCGGAACCTCGACCGGCTCACGGGGACCTTCCTGGAGATCGCCGCGGGACAGGTGCTCGTCCACGGCCGTATCGGCGACCGGCACCCGATCTCCTTCGAGAACCTGCTCGCCATCCGCTTCGCCGACGCGCCGGAGGAGGCCCCCGCCGAGGGGCGCCGCTTCACCCTCCTCCTCTCCGACGGCGGGCGGATCTCCGCCGTCCGCGCCACCATCCGCTCCGACCTCGTCCTCGCCACCACGCGCCGGGGCGAGGCGCTGAAGATACGCGTCGCCGACCTCCGCGCGCTCTGGCAGACGGGCGGACGGTTCACGTTCCTCTCGGATCGCGCGCCGGACGGGGAGACCTTCGTCCCGTGGCTCGGCGAGAAGTACGCCTGGGACCGGCCGCGCGTCGACCGGTCGGTGATCGACCGCCCCCTCTCGGCGGGCGGGCAGACCTTCGAGAAGGGGATCGGCGTGCTCTCCGGCACATCGCTGACCTTCGCCCTCGACGGGTCGTGGTCCACGTTCACGGCCCGCGTGGCGCTCGACGACGCGTCCGGCCCGGAGGGCGACGTGGTCTTCGAGGTGCTGCTCGACGGGCAGTCGAAGTGGCGGAGCGACACGCGAAAGCGGCTCGCGCCGGGCGAGGAGCCGCTGCGGATCCCGCCGGTTCCCCTCGGCGCCGCGAAGGCCCTGACCCTGAAGGTCGACTGGGTGGACGACTTCGTGACGGACTTCGCCGACTGGATCGAGCCGATGCTGGTGAGGTGAGGGACCTCGGCCTCGGCCGGACCGGCGGGAGGTGATCGCGCGATGCGGGGACTCTCGACGGCCAGCGTCCTGCTGCTCTGCCTCGCGTGCGCCGGTCTCTCCTCCTGCGGGTCCGGGCGGGAGCCTGTCGTCCTTCCCCACAGCCCGCCGCGGGGCGTCCTCCGGGTCTGGTTCAGCACCCATGAGCAGGAGGAAGCGGGGAACCTCCGGGCCTGGGACTTCGCGGGCCTCGAGGTCTCGAAGACCGGGGTCGTCACGCCGGTCCCGGAGGACCCGGTCCTTGCGGAGGGACTCGCGGACCGCCGTTGGGCCGCCTCCGTCCACGATCCGGTCTCCGGGCGGTTCCTCCACTTCCTCTCACCCCCCGCCGGGACGTGTGACGTCTCGATCCACGCGAGCAGCTCGCCCTGGACCGAAGGCGAGCTGCTGGCAAAGCTCCCGTGCTCCCCGCGGTCCCGGCTGGACGACGCGGCCCTCGCCGGGAACGGCGCCATGCTGTTCGTCCGCCCCCGGAACCCCGAGGCCCCCTGGGCGCCGCTCCTCCGGATCCGTCTCCCCGGGGGAGACCCCGAGACCGTCGCGGAGATCGAGGGCGGGTTCCACGTGGACCGGACGGGCCGAACCGTCTGCTCCGTGAGGACCTCCGCTCACGGGGAAGGCCGCGTGGAACTCCTCGACCTGCACACGGGTGCCCGCGAGGACCTCGGCCCCGCCCGGGCCGCCGCCCAGAGCGCCGACGGGGCAGTCGTGGCCGTCCTCGAAGCTGGGGTGTGTACCGCATTGCGGCGCGGCCCGGAGAACGGCTGGACGGTCTGGCGGCGTTTCGAGGTTGGCCCGGCCTGCGTGTCGCTCAGTCTGAGCCGCTCCGGCGAGTACATCGGGTTCGTCCTGAATGGCATCCGCGGCATGTACATCGTGGAACGCGGGCTCGCCGTCGTCGACCTCGAGACCAGAAGCCTCGTCCTCCAGGAACTCGACCTCCGCGCCCTCCGGGTCTGGGTGGAGGAGGTCCCGGACTGACCTGTCCCGGGAGTCGGCCGCGCGTCACTCCTGCGGCGCGGCGCTCTCCGCCTTCGCGAGCGTGGCGCGGATCTTCGCGAGCGCCTTCCAGGACTTGGCTGGCGCGGCGCCGCCGTCGACGCTGCTCCAGACCGGCTCCACCATGGCGTGCGCCTTCGCCA
>JALOQY010000280.1 GCA_025459285.1 Planctomycetota bacterium
CGTGTGGGGCGCGCCTTCACTCGGCCGGCCAGACCCACCCGATGCGAGGAAGGGGGACTGCCGATCGACAACTCCCGGGCGTGAAGAGGCGCGCCCATGGTAGGGAGGGTATCCCCTCAGTTCCTGGCAGTGGGCGTAGATGGCCGAAAGATCCAGCTCATCTCACACCAGGTCACGGATGAACTGCGAGAGATGATCCGGCGGCACCAGGTCCTTCGGAGCCGGCGGAAAAAGGTTTCCCTGGCTCACGTCCCAGGGCCGGAAGGTCTTCTTCATACCATCCGAAAAGGAGACGCAGGGGCAGGTAGCCCGCGAAATCCGAAAGATCAGCAGATCCGCGGGAGGTCCTCTCCGTAGGGCTTCGAAACGATGCGGCGGCCGCCGGAGAAGGTCTCGAGTTCGCAAAGGCCGTCCCGCTCGGCCCCGAAGCGGCCGGCGAGCGACGCCGCGCGGCCGAAGGGATGGGCGCGGAGCGCGGCGAGGGCCCGGTTCGCGGCATCCGGGCGCACCACGGCGACGACCTTGCCCTCGTTCGCCACCGAGAGCGGATCGAGGCCGAGGAGGTCCGCGGCGTATCGCACCTCGCGCCGCACCGGGATCGCGGGCTCGAACAGCGTCAACCGTAGGCCCGTGCGCGCCGCGAGGTCGGCGGCCACTCCGGCGAGACCGCCCCGCGTGGGATCGCGCAGGAAGAGCACGTCGCCGGTGACGGCTTCGAGCAGCGCCCGGACCAGGCCACCGAGCGGCGCGACGTCGCTTTCGAGCGCGCTCGCCACACCGGGCGTGCGCTGAAGCATCACCGAAAGCCCGTGGTCGGCGACCGTGCCGGAGAGGAGCAGCGCGTCTCCCGGCCGGATCTCCTGGACGCCGCGCGGGCGGTCGGCCCGCAGCGCCCCGATCCCCGCCGTGGTCAGGTAGAGGCCGTCGGCCTGACCCTTCGCCACGACCTTCGTGTCCCCCGTCACCACGGCCACGCCGGCCTCCGCCGCCGCCGCGGCCGCGGAATCGAGTATCCGCGCGAGGGTCTCGATCAGAAGCCCCTCCTCCAGCACCATCCCGAGGGAGAGCCAGAGCGGATCGGCCCCCATCACCGCGAGGTCGTTCACGGTACCGCAGACGGCGAGGCGGCCGATGTCGCCGCCGGGGAAGAAGAGCGGCTGCACGACGAAGCCGTCGGTGGTGAAGGCGATCTCCCCCGCGGGGCGCGGCAGCAGCGCGGCATCGCCGAGGTCATCGAGCCAGCGGTTTCCGAGCCGGGGGAGAACGACCTCCCGGAGCAGCTCGTCCATGAGCTGCCCTCCGCCGCCGTGGGCGAGGAGGATCCGGTCGCGGGATGGGGAGTTCATCGCGGTCCACGATAGAATGCCGCCCCCCATGGAAGGCATTTTCGACGAGATCCGGAGCCGCTGCGCGGAGGTCGCGCACCGGACACGATTGGTGGCCATTGACGACGAGGCCCTCGCGGCGCTGGCCTCGAGCCTCGCCCGCGAGCGACCCGCGCCGTCGTTCCCCGACCCCGGCCGGAAGCCCTTCGAGAGTCCCGCGACGGCGCTCGCGTTCACGATGACGCTTTCCGCCGTGAACTTCGGCTCCGGCTGGTTCCCGAAGTTGAAGAAACTCCGGGGCCGCTCGGGCTACTTCACGGTGGCCACCCGCCTGCGGGAGCGATTCGATAACGACGGACCGCTCACCGTCGACGAACTGCGCTCGATGGACACACTCTCCGCGATGCTCCTCTTCGGCCAGGTCCTGAACTTCGAGGTCGAGGAGCTGATGAACCTCTTCGCCCGCTCGCTGCGGGATCTCGGCGCGTTCGTCGGGGAGCGCTACGGGGGCGACTTCAGCGGCCCGGTCGCCGAGGCGGACGGCTCCGCGGCGCGGCTCGTCTCGATCCTCGCCCGGATGCCGCTCTACCGCGACGTCTCGCGCTACGAGGAGCTTTCGGTCCCGTTCATGAAGCGCGCCCAGCTCCTGTGCGCCGACCTCCATGCCCTCTTCGCGGGCGGGGGACCGGGCCGCTTCGGCGATCTCGGCTCCCTCACGCTGTTCGCCGACAACCTCGTGCCCCACGTGCTGCGGATGAAGGGCGTGCTCCGCTACGAGGAGGGTCTCGCCGCCCGCATCGACCGCGAGGAGCCGCTCGTCCACGGCTCCCCGGAGGAGGTCTCCATCCGGGCCGTGGCGCTCCATGCCGTGGAAGAACTCTCGGCGGCCTGCGGGCGGCAAGGCTACCCGGTCTCCCCGGCGCGCCTCGACGAGGTCCTGTGGACCACCGGCCAGTCACCGGAGATCAAGGCCCACCCCCGCCACCGCGCCCCCTGCGCGTTCTACTGACCCTCCGCCGCGCCGCCCGGGATCACGAGGGGCGGCGCCGGACGGGGCCGAGCCGGCGGGCGCGCGCGAGGGAGAGGCAGAGCCGGCGCAGCTCCGAGACCTCGCGGAGCCGGCGGTCCACGGCGGCGGGCGACATGTCGACCGGCTTCGGGCGTGGGGGATCAGGCTTCTTCATCGGCCGACTCCGTGAGCCTCGCGATGTCGGCGAGGTCCTGCGGCCTCCCCGCGACCCGCTTCATGGCCAGAAGCCCCTCGCGCGAGACGACCGAGATCTCGCGCCCCTCCCACTCGATGGCCTCGCGGGATTCCCAGACCTCCGAGAGCCACGGGGGGAGGATGACCAGGTCGAGCGTCAGGACCTCCGGCCCCTCGGTCTTGCCGATCCGGCGCACGCGCCGCGCCCGGGGCCCGCCCGTACCGAAGGGAAGCTCTCCGGCATCGAGGGTGAAACCGAGCGCGGCGACGGCGCCCACGATCCGGTCCACGTCATCCGGACGGACGAGGAGATCGATGTCCTTCGTGGACCGCGGGAACCCGTGGACCGCCACGGCGAGCCCGCCGCACAGGGCGTACTCGATCCCCTCGCGCGCGAGGGTCTCCGTGAGCCGCCGGAGTTCCACGTGGAGATCCATCGTCGCGCATTATGCCACCGCCGGTTCGATGCGGTGCCAGGCACATTTTTCCCGCGGCCACCGTGAAGGCGGATGCGGCGCCCGGCGCGGTCGCGCCCGGTCGGGGGCTCAACCTCCGGCCCCGACCCGTCCGCCGGCGCGGTCGTCATCCGGGTGACCTCCGGCCGCGGCCACCGGCGACGCGGGCGGCTCGCGCTCCTCGCGGCGCGGCCCCGCGGCCGGGCGGCCGCGCGGCGCCGGGTCAGCGGCCGGCGGCCTCGGCCCGGGCCCGCGCGGTTTCCGCAGCGAGGTCGTCGGGGAAACAGTCCGCGATCTTCTTCCGGACGAGAGGGCTCCGCTCGGGCGGCGGGGTGGCGTCGCTGTCCTTCGCGAGGGCGACGGCCCGGTGGTGGGCGCAACGGAAACCGGGCACGTCCAGGAGCCCCTTCAGGAACCCGAGCGCGGACCGCCGCCGCCACTCCGGCGCGGTCAGGCCGGCGTGCAGGCGCGCCTCCGTGCCGAAGCCGACCGGCCCGTCTTCGATCTGGATGGCCTGCGGACCGGCGCGGAGTCCGGCGAGTTCGCGCACCATGCGGGGGTTCGCGCGCATCCCCCGGCAGACGGCGTGGATCGCCTCCTCCTCGCGGCCTTCGGAGAGGAGGAGGAGGGCGCGGAGGAACTCGTTGACCCCCGTCCGCCGGTTCGAGTCGAGGGCGGCCCGGGCTTCGTCGGGGCGCCCGGCGAGAACGAGGAGCGGCGGCCGCATCCCCTCCCCGTTGAAGGAGCCCGGGCGGTCCAGTCCGAAGAGGAAGTCGAGGATCGGAAGCGCCTCCGAAGGCCGGCCCAGAGCCGCGAGGGCCTTCGCGTAGTCCGTGCCGGCGCGGAAGAAGGGAGTGTTGGCCCCGTGGCACGCGTCGAGCGTGTCGGAGAAGCGCGGTGGTATGGCGTCGCGTCCGAGGAGCCAGGCCGTCTCCAGGTACTTGACGGCCCGCTCCTTCCGGCCGCGGATCCACTCGATCGCGCCGAGGCGGTGGACCGGCTCGATGAACGGCGACCCCATCCGGATCAGGTCACGGGCGATCCGGATCACCGGCGACTTCACGAGGTGGTGATGGCGACCGGTGCGGCGGTACCAGTTCGCGACGACGGATTCGGGGACCGGACAGACCAGCGACCAGTACGGGCCGAGGGCGGGGTCGATCCCCGGGAGCGTGTACTCCCGGAGGGTGTACCCCGGCCCCGGGCCGTAGCCGGGGTCGATGCGCGAGGAGAAGACCTCGCGCTGCGCGCCAGCCTCACCCGGGGAGAGGGTGACGATCTCCCCCTCGATGTACCGGTTCGCCCGGGAAATCGACACGCCGAAGCGCTCGGCGGAGTCGAGGTCACGGACCCCGATCCAGTTCCGGCGGAACCACAGGATGCGGCACTCCACGGGTCGTGTGTTCATGGTGCCGGCAGGCTACCACCCGGGGGTGACACCCGCGGGGCCGGTTGAGTGACCCGGGGTCAGATCTCCGGGATTGTCACGGCGGTGGTCCGCGAGCCGCGGGCCGGGGGTACAATCGGGCCCGTGCACGCACCATCTCTCGTCCTCGGGAATCTGGGGATCCCGCTCCTTCGGCCCGGGATCGCGTGGGGCGCGGTCGCCAATCTCCTGATCGGCCTCGCCGGCGGCGGCCTGCTCCACCTGCTGTTCGGCGCGCGACTCCGGCGGGCCCTCGCCGCGATGGTCCTCGCGAGCCTCCTCTCCGGCCTCGCCGGGCTCTTCGACACCCTCTTCCTCGCGGACCGCGTGCCGATGCCGAGCCTCTCCGCCGCCCGGGTCGTCCTCTACGCGTCATTCCCCGCCGCGTGCCTGCTCAGTGCTCTCCTCGAGTGGCCCGCCGCGCTCTTCGCCCTCCGTCCCGCGCCGCGGGCCGGCCGCCGCGGCCTCGTCGCGTGCCTGCTCGCGCAGACGCTCGCGTTCCTCGCGCTCCTCCCCTTCTACCCCGCCTCCGGCGATACGAGCCTCCTCACCGCGACGCACATCGTCCCGGACCTGGCGTTCGTGAAGTACCCGGAGGCCGTGGTCACCTACCTCGCCCCCGACGGGACGATCCGCCGTCGCCGGCTCGACGGCAGCGGAGACGAGCCGGCCCCGGCGGAGCCCGACCGGCCATTCCGACCACGATTCAACTTCGTCTTCCGCGGTCCCTCCGGCAGATCCGGCTGGGAAGTCCGCACCCTCGAGCGCGGGGCCGTGGAGTTTCTCCCCCCTTCGGACGCCTCCGCCGTCCGACTGGGGCTCGACACCCCTCTTCTCCACCTCCCCATCGAGTGGGTGTCGCTCCTCGGACCGGACGGTCCGGCGATCTTCGCGGCCGGCGACCTGATCTGCGTCCTCGACCCGGCAACCCGCTCGATCGGCGTCGTGGCCCGCGGGCGGTGGCCGAGAGTCTTCCTCCCGCACGTGGACGCCGGCCCGGGCGACCTCGGGATGATGCGCTCGGCGTTCGGTGCGGCGGTCGCGGCGGGAAACACGGAATCGGCCCAACGGATCGCACGGCGCGTGGTGGACGCGATCGACCGGGACTGTCCCTGGGCGAACCGGGCACTCGGGAGGCTCGACCTGCAGGAGATCGGCTCGCGCTTCCCCGAGGACGACCTCCTCGAGCAACTCCCCTCCGCGGAGTACGAGGAGTTGAAGTTCGTCCTCGACGACATGGAGGACTTCCGCTGGGTGACGCCCGAGGAGTACGCGCGTGCCGAGAGTCTCCTGAGGGCGACCCTCGTCTACCTGGAACACCTCCGGTCGGATGAGGGCCTCGTGAGGTTCCTGCTTTTTGCATCGAAGTATCGGCTGGAAGACGGGGGCCTCGCCACCGCGCGGCCGTTCGCGCTGGGATACAACCCGTGGGACATCAGGGAGTCCCATGCCGCGGAGGTCGCGTCGTTCCTCCAGTCCCTCCACCGGGAGTTCACCGACCGCCTCCTGGCGCCCCTGGGCATGCCGGCTCTGGAAGCACTCGCGATAGACGGCCGGGCCTTCTTCGCGGCAGGGCTCCTTGGCAAACCCGAAGACTGGTCCAAGTGGCTGGAGTGGAAAGACATCCGCATTCCGTCTGAGGTCAGGGCGGTCCACGACCCGAGGAGCGACTTCCTCGTCATGTTCGAGGAGACGGGAGTGAGAGCCCCGGTATCCCAGACGGTCCGGGCGTGCTTCCACCAGTTCCTTCGGCGATATCGGCGCGTGATGCTCGAGGAGAGGCTGGGCGAGGCTCTGCCCCCGGACGACCCGCGCCTCGAGAGCCGGCTCGCGTGGTTCGACGCGGGCATGGAGGACCTGGTGGCCAGTGCCGGGAGCGACGGCGCGGGCGGCGTGACGTTGATGGTCCCGTCCCGGGGACAGTTCGCGGAGTGGAAGACGGCCCGCGACCGCGGGCTTCCGGAGTGGGCGTTCGACGAGCTGATGGAGACCACGACCGGGG
>JALOQY010000024.1 GCA_025459285.1 Planctomycetota bacterium
GCTGAGCCCGAGCAGCGCGAGGCCCACGACCGAGAGTCCCATGACCGATCCGCCCGTGAAGGCCACCTTCAGGGCGTCGTTGAGGCCGTGCCGGGCGGCGCTCGCGGTGCGGATGTTCGCGCGCGTCGCCGTCTTCATCCCGAAGAAACCGGCGAGGGCCGAGCAGACCGCGCCCAGCACGAAGGCGGGCGCGATGAGGACGTTCGTGTCCTCCGAGGCGAAGTGGTTGGAGACGGCGAGCAGGATCGCCACCACGACCACGACGAGGGCGAGGACCTTGTACTCGCGCTTGAGGAACGCCATGGCTCCATCGGCGATCCACTTGCCGATGAGGTTCATCCGCTCGTTCCCGGTGTCCTGCTTCATGACCCACGCCGCACGCAGGTACGCGTAGATCAGCGCGAGGACCGCAACGGCCGGCACCAACAGAATCAACTTGCCCGGATCCATACCCGGATCTCCTCCCTTGACTGCCCCGTGCGTCTGACCCGTGTGCGGCCGCCGGCGTTACTCGGCGAATGGCGCGGGATTGTACCTCAGCCGCGGACCGGGGAGGGGCATGTATCGGACGGTCGAACGGGGGCCGGAGGGGCCCCCGTCAGGAGGGCGGCGAGTGAACGGAGGGCCAGCAGGTCGTCCCGGTTGTGGGCGAGTACGCGCGCGAGGTCCCGGGCGTCGCCGGTCCGGACGAAGTGATGGTAGACCGCCGGCACTTCGCGTCCGGGGAGGTCGGCGGGGCGGGGCCGCCGGAGCACGTGGGCCTCGAGCGTGGTGAGGCGGCAGTCGGGGAGCGTCCCGGCGAAGGCCCGCCGGCACTCGGGCAGGAGGTCCCGGTGGGGGAGGTCGAGGCGGAAGGGCCGCCCGCAGGCCGCGGCCCGGGCCCGGAGGTACGGCAGGTCGAAGCTCTTCCCGTTGAAGGAGGCGAGGGCGTCGGAGCGGCCCGCCTCCGCGAGGAAGAGCGAGATGACGGCACCCTCCTCGGCGTAGGTGCGGGCGAGGTACTGGCGCAGCGAGAGGGCCGGTCCCCTTCGGATGAGGAGGCCGGCGAGGAAGAGGGGGAAGCTGCCGAGGCCGGTGGTCTCGAGGTCGAGGAAGAGGAGGCCCTCGGGGAGGAGGTCCGCTCCGGGGGGAGCGGAGAGGTTCGTCTCGCAGAGCCACGCCTCGCCGCCGCCGGGGGCGGGGAGCGTCCGCCCCGGCGCGAGCCGATCGAGGCTGACCGGCACCGGCACCGGTGCCGGCGGGATGGTGGCCGGGCCGCCGGAGCGGGGGAGGGTCCGGCGATAGACGATTTCCGCGGGCCGTGCCGCGGCGGGGGGAGGGACTCCCCGGGCAATCCGGTCCAGGCGGTTCTCGAGGACGGTGCGCACGGGAGGAAGTGTAGCGCCGGGCGGTGACACGCGCCCCGCCGGGCGGTCAGGAGAACTCCACGACGGCGAACCAGGCCAGGAAGGCCAGCAGGAAGAAGATGCCCGCGAGGGCCCAGACGCGGAGGGCGCGGCCCGGGCGGAACTCGGCGGGGACGAAGGAGGCGGTCACCGCGCGATAGGCGAGGAAGCCGAGGAGCGGGCCGGTGACGAAGCTCAGGATCATGGCGAGGTTCACGAACGACTTGAAGCTCCTCATGAGGAAGCCGAGGACGAGGAAGGCGCCCGCGGCCGTCAGGGCCATGAGGAGCCAGTACTCGGGCGCCGAGCCGGCGCGCTTCAGGTCGTCATCGGTCTCCTCCGTGCCCTTCATCCGGAGGAGGAGGAGCTGGAGCGCCCGGGGGAAGCCGTCGAGGACCGTGAGGAGCGTCGAGAGCATCGTGGTGAAGGCGGCCAGTTCGATGAGCGGGCGGCTCCAGTTCCCGAGCAGGCTCGCGTAGAGGGAGACGAGCTGGGCGGAGAAGCGGACGGCGCTGTCCTCGAACTTCTGCTCGCGGAGGAACATGACCGCGACGCCGAGGAGGACGAACATCAGCGCGACGAGTCCCGTCCCCAGGTAGCCGATCCGGTAGTCGGCCAGCGTCTCGCGCAGGGTCGGCCGGTGGCCCGTCTGGCGGGCCCGGGCCAGCGCCCACATGGACTGCCAGACGCATACCTCGACGCCCGTGGGCATCCACCCGATGAGCGCCACGATGAAGGCCACCTGTTTCGCGTCGGTGAGGTCCACCCGCCCGAAGAGCCGCGCGCCGGCGAGCTCCGGGATCGCGAAGACCGCGGCGACGAGCGTGGAGACCGCGAGGAGCAGGACGATGACCTTGGTCGCCTTGTCGAGGAGGGGGAAGCGCCCGACGGCGAGGACCCCCGCGCAGAGTCCGACGAGCACCGCCGCCCACGGGAGGTATCCGATCCGCAGTCCGGTGAACTCCTCGGCGAGCCCCGCCGTGACGAGGGCCACGGCGGCGAGCACGGTGAACATCGTGGCCAGTGTGAGGAGGAGATAGAGCCACAGGGTCCACGCCCCCTGTCGCCGGTAGCCTTCGAGGAGGGTGTGGCCCGTGGCCATCGCGTAGCGCTGGCCGAACTCGTACAGCGGGTACTTCATGACCAGGGCGAAGAGGATGACCGGAACGAGGGAGAGTCCCCAGCCGGCCCCGGCCTGCGTGGACTGGACGAGGTGCGACGTCCCGATGGACACCGCCGCGAACAGCACCCCCGGCCCGAACGCCTTCCGGAATCCGCCCATGTCCTAAGAGTGTGGGGGACGTTGGTAACTTGTAAACTTTTTGCGCCCCACCGGGAGAGCCCATATGTCGATGGCGGACGTGAGCGGGAAGCGGATCACCGTGCGGGAGGCGCGGGCGGAGGCGATCGTGCGGCTCGGGCCGGAGGCGGCCGCCGTGCTCGCGGCCGGGACCGCGCCCAAGGGGGATGTGCTGGGGACCGCGCGACTCGCCGGGATCCTCGCGGCGAAGAAGACGGCGGAGCTGATCCCCCTGTGCCATCCGATCCCCGTGGACCACGCGGGGGTCGAGGCCGTCCTCGAAGGGTCCGACGTGCGCATCATCACCTCCGTCCGGACCCGGGCGCCCACCGGCGTGGAGATGGAGGCGATGACGGCGGCCGCCGTGGCCGCCCTCACGGTCTACGACATGCTCAAGTCCGTTTCGAAGGGGATCGTCGTGGGGCCGGTGCGCCTCCTCTCGAAGTCCGGCGGCCGCTCCGGAGACTGGAGGGCCGCCGATGGGCCGGATTGAGGCGGTCTGCCGGAGCGAGCGGAAGGGGGACCGGAAAGTGCCGGCGGAGCGGGGGCGGCTCGTCGAGAACCACGGCCTCGCGGGCGACGCCCACGCGGGCCCCTGGCATCGCCAGTTGAGCCTCCTCCTCGCCGAAGCCGCCGCCGCGGCGGGCTGCGCCCCGGGCGACTTCGGGGAGAACCTGCTCCTCTCGGGTCTCGACCTCGACGCGCTCGGTCTCGGGAGCCGGATCCGGCTGGGCCGGGAGGCCGTCGTCTCCATCACCCAGATCGGCAAGGAGTGCCACACCCGCTGCGTCATCCACTACCGGACCGGCGACTGCATCATGCCTCGGCGGGGGCTCTTCGCCCGCGTGGAGTCCGGGGGCGAGGTCGCGCCGGGGGACGAGGCGGAGGTGCTCCGGCGGATTCCGCGGGAGACGCCGCAGGCCGTGGTGATCACGGCCAGCGACCGCGGCGCGCGCGGCGAGCGGGTCGACACCGCCGGGCCCGCCGCGGCGGAGATGCTCCGGGACGGCCTCGGCGCCCACGTCTACCGGACTCTCGTCCTGCCCGACGACCGGGCGCGACTCTCGGAGGCCCTCATGCACTACGCCGACGGCCACGGGATCGACCTCGTCGTGGTGGCCGGTGGCACCGGCTTCGCGCCGCGGGACGTGACGCCGGAGGCCGTTCGCGAGGTCGTCTCGCGGTTGACGCCCGGGCTCGACGAGGCCATGCGTCAGGCCTCGGCGGCCCTGACGAAGAACGCCATGCTCTCCCGGGCGGCGAGCGGAATCCGCGGACGGACGCTGATCCTCTCGCTCCCCGGCTCCGAGCGCGCGGTGCGGGAATGCCTCGGGGTGGTGTTGCCGGCGCTCCCGCACGGATTGGCCAAGCTCCGTGGCGATCCCGGGGACTGCGCGCCCCGACCGTGACTTTGCCCTTTGCCTCGGCGCGAGATGCCCTTAGCATGCCGGCCGAACGGTTGATCGATCCGAATGTCAGGAGGTCTGGGCTTGAATCCATCGGACACGCCGATCGCGGTTGTGGGTGCGGGCACGGTCGGGTCGATCCTCATCGGCCATCTCCTGAAGGCCGGGTACGACGACATCTACATCCTCGACGTCCCCAAGCGCATCGAGCAGATCCGCGAAAAGGGCATCCTCCTCGGCAAGGACGAGTCGATCGCGGTGAACCCCGGCGGCCTGGTCACCGACTTCCGCGAACTGGAAGGGAAGCCGATCCGGACGATCATCGTTTCGACCAAGGCGACGGACCTGCCGAAGGTCTGCCCGGGTCTCCAGAAGATCCACCGGCCCGGGACCTGGGTGGTGAGCTTCCAGAACGGCATCGGCACCGAGAACTACATCGGGAAGTACGTGGACCCCATGTGGGTGGCGCGCGCCACGGTGAACTACGCCGGCGTCCGCAACGAGGACTCCGGCGACATCGCCATGAGCTGGTTCCACCCGCCGAACTTCATCGGGCCGTGGCAGGTGCAGGACATCGCGCCGCTCGAGCGTTTCGCCGCGCTCCTCACGGAAGTGGGGCTCGAGTCGAGGGCCGTGGCCCGGGACGAGATGAAGCGGATGGTCTTCTTCAAGGCCATCCTGAACGCCGCTCTGAACGCGCTGTGCGCCACCACCGGCCTCACGATGTCCCAGGCCATGGAGATGAAGCACACGCGGCTCTTCGCCCGCCAGCTCCTGCAGGAGGGGCTCACCGTGGGCGTGCAGATGGGCTACCACTACGGCGAGGACGTGCTGGAGACCTGCATCGGCTACCTGAACAAGGGCGGCAACCACTTCCCGTCCATGTGGAACGACCTCCAGCGGAACCGCCGCACGGAGATCGACTTCATCAACGGGAAGATCGTGAAGCTCGGGATGATGTTCCGCCACGTCAGCGTGGACCTGAACATGTTCTTCACCACGATGGTGATGACGCGGGAGATCCTGTCCGGCGTCCGCACGATCGAGGAAGTCCCCGACTACCTGGGCTGCCCGATCCGCCACTGCTACTGATCCCAAAATCCGGGAAGATTGACCCAGGGTCGTTCTTCCCGCCCTGGCAGCCTGTCGCCGAGCGGCTCTCGTGCGCGCGAGGGCTTGCGCCGACGGGCTGCTACCGGGTGTCGAGGAGGCCGCGGAGGTAGAGGCGGGCCATCTGGGCGGCGACGTCCTCCGGGGTGCCGTCGCGGTTCGGGCGGTACCAGGTGTAGAGCCAGTTCATCATGCCGAGAAGGGAGAGGGAGGCGATCCGCGCGTTCACTCCCTTGCGGTTGCGGGCCTTGAGGGCGGCGTCCACGTGCCCCTCGGCGAACCCGTAGTACTCCCGCCGGAGCGCGGCGATCCGGGCGTGGTGCTCGCCCTCCAGACGCTCGTACTCGTGGGAGAGCACCTTCATCTCCGTGATGTTGCGCACGAAGAAGCCCATGTGGTGGCCGATGAACAGCTCGATGCGCTTCACCGGGTCGGTCTCGCCATCCAGACGGTCCTTCGCCCCGGCGAGCAGGTCGGAGAAGACCTGTTCCTGGATCAGGAACAGCAGCTCCTCCTTGCTCCGGAAGTAGTAGTAGAGCCCGGCGAGACTCATGCCGGAGTCGCGGGCGATGTCCCGGATCGAGGCCCGGTCGAAACCGCGGTCGAAGAAGACCTTCGCCGCGACCTTGAGGATCTGCTCGTACCGCGCGTCCTTCTTCACGCCTCACCTCCGTTTCCGGGATCAGCGCACCTTCATCCGCACGTCCACGGCGGCCGGCGCCGTGCCCTTCGGGTAGGCGAACACCGGGTTCAGGTCCATCTCGACGATCGCCGGGAAGTCCGCCGCGAGCCGCGAGACGCGAAGGACCAGCTCTTCCAGCGCCTCCAGATCGACGCCGGCCTGCCCGCGCATGCCGGTGAGGATCCGGTAGCCCTTCGTCTCCGCCATCATCTCGCGGGCTTCCGGCCGGGAGAGCGGCGCCACCGCGAATGCCACGTCCCGCATGACCTCCACGAAGACGCCACCGAGCCCGAACATCACGAGCGACCCGAGGCCCGGACTCTCCGAGACCCCCACGATGACCTCGCGGCCGGGGGCCTTCTGCTCCATGAGGAGGAACCGCGCGCCGCGCGCCGCGAACCGGTCGTGCATCGTCCGGTACGCCGCGGCGAGAGTCTCCGGATCGCCGATGTCGAGCACGACCCCGCCCTCGTCGGACTTGTGGACGACGTCCGCGGCGTCCACCTTGAGGACGCAGGGGAAGCCCACGGCACGCGCCGCCGTGGCGAGACCGTCCGGCCCGGGCACCACCGCGAGCCTCGGCACCGGGACGCCGTAGGCCGCGAGCACCGCGAAGGCGTCGGCCTGAGTGAGGTAGGCGTTCTTCCCGGAGTACCGGGCGACGATCGCCTCCGCCGCGGCGCGGTCCACGGGCAGGGCCGGCGGCTCCTCCCGCGGGCGCGCGGCGAGCTTCGTGTGCCGCCACATCGCGGCGAGGCTGCGCGCGCCGTCCTCGGCGAACTCGTAGACCGGGAGGCCCGCCCCG
Organism: Planctomycetota bacterium; assembly: GCA_025459285.1. Lineage (GTDB taxonomy): Bacteria > Planctomycetota > JAJSAM01 > JAJSAM01 > JAJSAM01 > Prado167. Next base: position 6,689 of record JALOQY010000024.1, read on the forward strand.
CGCAGCAGTTCGATCAGTCGCCCGTACTCGGGGATCGTCTCCACGACCATCGCCACCGGTTTCTTCGACTTCGAGACGGCCTCCCGGATGCGCTTCGCGATCTCGTCGAGGTTCACGAACGGCGCGGTGACGAAGAAGACGAGGACCATGTCCACGCCCTCCTCGGCGAGGAGTGTCTCGACCGCCGCCTGGTAATGCTCGGGGCCGCCGGTGGCCACGACGTCCACCGGGTTCCCGAGGCTCGCCTCGGCGTAGAGGGATGCCTTCAGCTTCTGGTAGCCGGCCTCGGACCACTTCGCGAGGACGAGGCCGCGGTCCACCGACTCGTCGGTCATCTGGATGCCCGGGCCGCCCGTGTTCGTGATCATCCCGATCCGGTTGCCCTTCGGCGGGTCCTGGGTCGAGAGGGCGATGCCCGTCTTGATCATCTGCTCGCTGTCGGAAAACTCCACGACGCCGGCCTTGCGGAAGAGCGCCGTGGCCATGGCCGCCTGGTCCACGAGCGTGCCGGTGTGGGAGGAGACGGCCACCGAGCCCTCGCGGGTCCGCCCGGCCTTGATCGCGAGGATCGGTTTTCGCGGCGTGATCCTCGACGCCACCTCGAGGAAGGCCGCCGGGTCCTTGAAGGACTCGATCTGCATCATGATCGCCTTCGTGCCGGGGTCCTCCCCGTAGTAGGCGAGGAGCTCGGGCATGGTCAGGTCGGCCTCGTTCCCGTAGGAGCAGTAGAGCCGGTGCCCGAGGCCCGCCTTGTGGAGATGGAGCTTCAGGAGTTCGCCCATCCCTCCGCCCTGGGCGATGACCGAGATGTTCCCCGGCTTCATGGGCACGAAGGTGAAGTTCGCGTAGACCGAGACCTCGGGATCGGAGTTCTGGATGCCCTGGGAGTTCGGGCCGAAGATCCGCATCCCGAGGGAATGGGCGAGGGCCACCATCTCACGCTCGCGCTTGATCCCTTCCGCCCCCACCTCCTTGAAGCCGGCGGTGTGGACGATGCAGAACTTCACGCCCTTCTTCCCGCACTCCGTGAGCACCCCGGGCACGAGGTTGTAGTTCACGGAGATGTTCACGAGGTCCACCTCGTCCGGCACGTCGAGCACCGACTTGAAACACTTGAAGCTCCGGATCGCGCGCTCCTTGGGGTTGATCGGGAAGATCGGCCCCTTGAAGCCGTGCGCCGCGAGATTGCGGATCACGATGTTGCCGATGGAGAACGGATTGTTGCTCGCGCCGACGACGGCGACCGAGCGCGGCCTGAAGAGTCCGTCGAGCATCACTGGCCTCCCGGGCCCCGGGCGGCGCCGATGGCCGCGCCCAGGGCACCCGTGAACTGTGGATAGGGCGGGACGGTGACCTCGCGGCCGGTCCGCTCCGCGAGGATCGCGGCGATCGTCGGGTGGTGGGCCGCGACGCCGCCGGTGAGGACGATCCTCCCTTCGAGGGGGTCCATCTCGATCACGCGCTGCACGACCGAGGCGAACGCCCCCCGCACGATGTCGGAAACCTTCGCCCCCCGGCGCAGGTGGGTGAGGATCTCCGTCTTCGCGAAGACGGTGCAGAAGCTGGAGAGGCGGACCGATCCCGAAGCCGCGCGCGCCAGACCGTCGAGGTCGCCGAGGGGCAGGTCGAGGCGGAGCGCGATCTCCTCGAGGAATGCCCCGGTCCCCGCCGCGCACTTGCGGTTCATGCGGAAATCCACGCGACCGCCGGCCTCGTCGAGCCGGATCACCTTGTTGTCCTGCCCGCCGATGTCGACGACCGTGATCGCCCCCGGCACGAAGTGGTGGGCGCCGAGGCCATGGCAGTGGATCTCGGTGAGCGTCGCGTCGGCGAAGGGGACGTTCCCCCGGCCGTAGCCGGTGGCCACCGTCCGGACGAGGTCGGCTTCCGTCGCCCCGGCCGTGGCGAGGGCCTCGGCGAGGCAGGCCCGCGCGGTGGCCGCGTAGTCCACGCCGGAGGGCCGGACGGCGCGCGCGAAGACCTCGCCGGCGCCGTCGGCGAGGACGAGCTTCGTCGCCGATGCGCCCACGTCGACGCCGCAGTAGAGGGCCCGGCCCACGCTACACCGCCTTCGACTCGAGCTGCTCGATCAGGGCTTCGAACTGGGTATCGGCCTGCTCCTCGGAGTAGAGGCGCAGGTCGTTCAGGTCCCCGTGGATCACCACGTGGGGGACGCCGAGCGACCTGGTGAGCCTCACGTGGAGCCCGTACCGGTCGTTCGAGTTGTTCGGGCACGTCTTCGCGTCGTGGTAGACGATCCCGTGGATCCCGTAGTCGCGGACCATGCCCTCGAGGTAGCGCTGCTTGAACTCCTCGCTCCGGACGATGAAGAGCTCGGTGTAGGCGCGGGCCATCCCGGTGAACGGGTCCTCCTCCGCGAGCCCCTCGAAGATCCAGGAGTTGCAGTAGGTGGAGGCCACGATGCAGGCGCGCCGGGACGAGAAGAGCTCGGTGTGCTCGCGCAGTTTCCCCCACACCGGCATGCCGTCCCAGTAGAAGCGCCAGCGCTCGCCGTCCACGGCGCCTACGCCCGCGGCCTTGCGCTCCTCGAGTTCGGCCACGAGCGACTCGTAGTAGGACACCGCGCGCGGGTCGCCCCGCAGGACGACCGCCGGCCCCATGTGGATCGTGCCGTCGGCGAAGGTGAGCGGCGAGGGCACATGCTCCGCGGCGCGCAGGACCTTCTTCCAGCCCAGCGTGCAGTCATGGGAGCACTTCACCGTCTCGCGGAGCCGGTCGATGTCGAAGCGGGTCCCGGAGACCCGTTCCAGCGTCGGGACCAGCGCGCGGTGCTGGCCCACGAGGCCGTCGAGGTGGTCCTTCGTGATGTCGCCGATGCTGCGCGGGGTCTCGATCCCGATCATGGGGACCTTGAACTCGCGCTGGTAGAAGGCGAACCAGTCCTGCACGTCGCGGCACTGGTTCGTATTGTAGACGAGGATGTCCGGTTTCGGCGGGCCGGCCATGCCGAAGGCCTTCGTGAGCGGGGTCAGCTTCCGGAGGTAGCTCCCCACGTCGCTCGTCAGGTAGCTGCAGATCTCCGGGGAGTAGCCCACCGCGTTCGCCGCCGGGATCAGGTCCGGCGCGAGCCGCGAGGAACCGAGGAGCGCCCCGTGGTTCTCCGGGAAGTAGACGCGGAAGCCGAAGGACCGCAGGAGTTCGGCCGGGCCGACGCTCGTGCACCAGGCGACCTTCGCCGAGCCCGTCTTCGAGGCCTCGTCGAGCTCCCGGAAGTAGGCGCCCATCAGTTCCCGCATGGGCCCCGCGGACCTGATCTTCTTGATGAGGGCGGGCTTCCCGTCGGCCGGCATGACCACCTCCCGTCGCGCGCGCGGCAACTCGTCCAGAAAACCGAATCGGCGTCCGAACATCAAGAGTAACGAACGCCCGTCCGGGTCCGGCAGCCGAATCGGACCGACCCGGCCGCGCGGGCTTCCGGTCAGCGCCGGAGCGCCTCCCAGTCGAGAGTGGGGGCGGTCTCCCCGACCCAGGCGCGCAGCTCCTCGATCCACTCGTCGCGCGCCTCCGGCGCCGCCGCTTCCGGGAACTCCGGGGCATAGTGAAGCAGGTGTCGGATCGCCTTCGCCGCCAGGTCGCACCAGCGCGTCCGCTCGTCTCCGGGCCAGGTCGGTGCGCGGTCGTCGAGGACCCCGAGGAGTGCTGCCAGCATCCCGGGCCACTGGACGTTGGGGGCCGACTCGAGCGCGTACTTCCGGACCGTGCGCGCGGACTTGCGGACGAGGGCGCACATCGCCTCGACGGCGGCGGGGCGGTCCACCCGCGACAGGAAGCTGACCGGCTCCGCAGGTCCGGGCCACCAACCCCGGGCGGTGCCCTCGTCCGCGGCAAGCAGGAGGCAGCCGAGGGGTTCGAGCCCGGAATCGGCCCCGAAGCGTTCCCACAGGACGCGCGCGACGAGGGCGAGGGTCCGCAGGTCCCGCGAGCCGAGGGCGGCTTCGAGCAACGGGCGGTGCTCCGGCCCGAGGTGCGCCTCCGCCGCCTCGAGGTACTCCGGGCGGGCTGCCACCCCGTGTTCCGCGAGCTTTCCGAGCACAAGGGGCGCGAAAACCGCCGGGTCTCGGGCGAGGAGTTCCCCGGCGGCCCTTCGGCGCTCACTCGGATCGGAACTGTCGAGGATCCGCGCGAAGCACGAACGGGGCCCGAATTTCCCCGCGGACTCCCACCATTCCTCCGCCCACCTCCGCGGGTCCTCGCGCGGGGGCCGAAGGCCCGTGATCGCCTGGAAGATCTCCTGGCAGCCCTCCCCGGTGGAGAGGAGCACCGAGAGGTAGCCGGAGGGGAGGCCGCTGCCCGTGGAGCGCGTGGGGCGGGGATCCTCCAGGTGCTCGATGAGGACGGGTAGCGCGTCCCAGCCCATCTCCTCGAGCCTCTCCGCGGCATCCAGCTCTCCGGGCGGGAGGCGGGTGCCGTCTGCCATCTTGATCCGAAGGGGGAAGATGCTCACGTTCCCGGGGTGCACGAACGGTCGGTTCGCGATGTCGCGGAGCTTGTAGATCCAGGTGCGGGCCCGTTCGTCCGCCGTCATGCGCGCCAGTTCCTCCGGGGCGGGCTCATGGAACGCCTCGTCCTCGGCGACCATCCGCTCGTAGGCGCCGGCGAGCAGGCGGGCGTGCGCGTCGTCGTGGCCCCGGAGCACGCTCGCTATGAGGCGCCACCGGGCAAGGAGGTCGGTGCGCGGCGCGCCATCCGCCGCCGCCCGCACGGCACGGGAGCGAAGGTCCACCCCGATCGCCTTGGCGACGAAGTCCGGGAGCGTGGGCGGTTCCTCGGCCCCCTGCCGGTAACCTTTTCTCACGGACTCGTCGGCCAGAGCGAGGATCTCCGCAGCGGCCCCGAGCCTGCCCCGCTGCCGGCACCACGCGGCGTACTGCACGGCGAGGACCGCGTGGATGCGAAACCGCCAGTCATCCTGGTCGATCCAGAATGAGTTGCTGTCCGGGCCGTCCGCGAGGAACCGGTCGCAGAATGCCGGGAAGTCGACGGCCTGAAGCTGGCCGGGGTCGCCGGAGAGGGGATACGTCTCGACGCCGAGGTTGTCGGTGAGGAGGACGACCTGACCCTCGTCCCCGGAGAGCCGCCATCCGTAGACATCGCCCCTCTGCCCGGCGTCGAGTCGGACGAACTCCTTCCCGGCGGCGTCGGGCAGTCCGAGGCGTTCGTACAGTTCGAGCGCCTCTTCGCTCGGGGCCGGCGCCGCCTCCGCTGGACGAAGGCCTGCGAGCAGGATCAGGAGCAGAATCGACCGCGTCATCGTGTCCACGCACCGGATTGTACTCGTTCCATGCGGGTCCGCTCCCGAGAGTGGGAAGAATGACCCCGGGTCACTCTTCCCACCCTCGGGGCTCGCCGTCGTGTCGGCGGGGCACACCCGATCGACGACCTGCCCTGGCGCGATGAAGAGCAGGCCCGCGCCGCGCCGGAGCGCTCCGGCGGCGTGGTACAGGACGGCCGCGTCGAGGCCCGATGGTGCTGTTGAACATCGAACCCTCCTCGCGGCGCGGCCGCCGATTTTACTCGACTGATACTCCGGCGCCATCGTGACCGGCTAGAATCCCGGTCGGGGAAACGGATCGGAGGAGCCATGCCGGGTCGAAACGCGATGCTTGCCGTCCTGACTTTGCTCGTGGGCGCCGCCGCGACGGCGGGAACCGAAGAGGCGAAGGCGCCGAACGAACTCACGCTCGTCACGCAGCGGGTCGTCGTCTTCAAGGACGGCTACGCGCTCGTCGTGAAGGAGGGGGCCGCCGTCTCGGACGAGAAGGGCGTCGTCTTCACCCGCGAGGTGCCCGACGCGGCGGTGCTCGGGACCTTCTGGGCCGTGCCCGCCGAGGGGCGCCTCCTCGCCATGGACGCGGGGGTCGAGACGGTGAAGCAGAAGGAGGAGAAGACCTCGAAGGTCGGCGCCACGGGCTACGCCGATCTGCTCGCGATGAACGTCGGGAGGCAGGCGCGGATCGTGCTCGACGACAACTCCCTCGTCATCGCGCCGGTGCGCGCGGTGCTCGGGGGTTCCCTCGTCGTCCTGAAGACCGAGATCGGCGACCTCACGATCCCCGTCGCCCGGATCCGCTCGCTCGCGATGGACGGCCTCGCGATCGAGACCGACGTCACGAAGACCGAGGAGAAGGAGAAGGTCGTCAAGACCCTCGCCTTCCGGTTCGAGGGCGGGGCGGCTCCGCGGAGGCTTACGCTCCTCTACTTCCGGCCCGGCCTCCGGTGGATTCCCACCTACCGGATCGAGCTGCCGCCGGAGGAGGAGGCCGGCGACCCGCTCGCCCGCGTCGCTCTGCAGGCCGAGATCCTGAACGAAGCCGAGGACTTCGAGGATGCCGCCGTGGACCTCGTCGTGGGCGTGCCGAACTTCCGCTTCAAGGAGGTGGTGAGCCCCTTCTCCCTGGAGCGGACCCTCCGCAACGCCCTCGCCGAGGCCGCGCCGCAGCTCATGGGGCAGATGATGTCGAACGCTCAGTACTCGTCGCGGGGCGGCGAGCGGCGCGGGGCATACGAGGACGCCGAGGCTCCGGCCATGCCCCCGGAGCTGGTGGCCGGCGGCTCCCAGGACCTCTTCCTGTACTCCGTCCCCGCGCTCTCGCTCGCGAAGGGCCACCGTGCGGCGCTGCCGATCTTCGATGCCCGCGTGCCGCTCCGGCACGTCTACACCTGGGAGGTGGCGGTGGGACGCTCCGACGTCCTCCTCGCGCCGTCCGGGAAGGGGGCGGTGTCGCCGCTCGCGATCACTCCCGAGGAGATCTGGCACCAGGTGGACCTCGAGAACCGGACCGGCTTCCCGCTGACCACCGGCGCGGCCTTCCTCTTCTCCGGTGGCCGGCCGGTGGCCCAGGAGCTGCTCACCTATACGCCGGTCGGAGGCATCGTCCGCGTGCCGCTCACGGTGGCGGTGGATGTGCGCGGGGCCTACGACGCGAAGGAGCTGGCCCGGAAGATGGATGCCCTCAACTTCGACGGCTACAAGTACGCCGAGATCGAGGAGGAGGGGCTCCTCACGGTCCGGAGCTACAAGGCGGTGCCGGTGGCCCTGGAGGCGCGCCTGAAGATCGCCGGCCGCGTGACGGAGGCGATCGATGGCGGAGAATTGAAGGTCGGCCTTTTCCGCGCCGAGGACTGGAAGCACTATCGCGGGAGCCCGGCGGTGAACAACTCCTCGGACGTGCTGTTCCGCATCCCGCTCGGGATCGGCGAATCGGCCGAACGCCGGGTCCGCACGACGTACTACATACGGCATTGACCTCGAGCCCGGGTCGAGTTACCCGGGTTCGACCGGTCAGAGCGCCCACCAGAAGCGGGCCAGGGCCTCGAGCGTCTCCGCGCCGGGCGGCGGCGGGAGGCGCCCGAGGTACCACCGCAGGTTCGCGTAGCGGTGGAGGAGCGTGTACGCGAGGAACCGCTGCTGGAGCGGTTCGCCGAGGTCCGCCGGACGGTAGCCATACGCGAGCAGCAGGCGGCGCAGCGGTTCGCGCTCGCCGCACGTCACGAAGAGCCCCACGGCGGCGAACTCGTACTCCGCGGCGCCGGCCATCGATGGCTCGAAGTCGATGAGCCCCGAGAGGCGCCAGCCGCCCGCATCCCGCGTGACGAAGAGGTGCTCCCGCATGACCTCCGTGTGGAGGAGGACCGGCGCGGCGTCCGGTGGAAGCTCCGTCGCGTCGAGGAACGCCGGGATCCGCGCGAGCCACTCCTCGCCGAGCCCTGCCGCCCGCTGGCGCGCGACGCAGGTCTCCCGCTGTTCGCGGAGGAACGCTGGCCAGCCGGGTCGCAGCACGGGCAGACCGGCGTGGTCCACGGCGTGGAGGGCCACCAGCGTCCGCCCGAGGTCCTCCCCGAGCCGTGCGCGGTCGGAGGGCTCCATTTCCGACCACGCCTCCGACAGCGGCATCCCCCGCAAGCGGTCCATGACGAGGTAGTCCCAGCCGTCGATTCTCCCGGACGCGCGGACCGCTGGCGTGGGGACCGGCAGCCTCCCGGCGATCCCGCGGAGCACCCCGGACTCCACCGCGAAGTCCCCGGTGAAGCAGGGCGGGTAGAGCTTCAGGACGAGGTCCGTGCCGAGGGCGAAGACGGGGAGCGAACCGGCGGCGAAACGGACCGGCTCGTGGCCGGAGAGCCCGTGGCGCCGCGCGATCCGAGCCGCGCCGGCAAGGAACCGGGCTTCGTCGCGACGCGCGTCGGCGTACTCCTCGCGGGTCGCGGCCGGCGGGAGAGACTCCACCCTCTCAGTACCGGAAGCGGGGCTGCCAGCCGGCGGGGCCGCCGTCGAGCAGGCCGAAGAGGTGGTACGCCGGGCAGAACGGGTCGCCGGGGCCGAAAGGCGCCGAGCCGGTACGGAGGATGAGGCCGTCCTCCGCGAGCCGGAACGCCGAGACCCCCGGCCACGGGGAGCCGTCCGCGTCCACGAAGCCGGCCCGCTTCGTGAAGGTGCCTTCGCGATCCGAGACCATCCGGAACTTCCAGCCCCGGCGCGCCGCGAACCGCTTCTGCGCGGCGGGCGGGTCCGGCGAGACCACCGCGAACGCCGCCCGGGATTCGAGGTGCGGCAGGATGCCGTTGAAGCCGTCCGCCCAGAGGGTGCAGTACGGGCAACCCGCCCCCATGTTGTGGACCACGATCAGGTCCGGGCGGGCGCCGAAGAGGTCGGCGAGCCGCACCGGCTTCCGCGCCCCGGCGAGGAGCGGGAAGTCCCCGAACTCCTCGGGTGGCCGGCCTCTCCGAAGGTCCGCGAGCTTCTTCCGGGCATCCTCCACCCGCCGCTCGGCGGCGGCGATCCGCTCGTCCATCGTCGACTTCGCCATGGCCGCATCCTACCCGGCCCGTGGACCGGCCCGAGGTTTCGGCTCCGTGGGATGAAATCCTGCCGAGCGTCCGTTCGCGCTTGCCTCGGGCCGCGCGGGGTGTGAAAATCCGGACTCCGCCGGGTGGCGGCGGGTGGGCGCGGGTTCAAGTCAAGCCAAAGGAGCCACAGGATGATCGTCGGCGTGATCGGCTCGGGGGCCATCGGGCCCGACCTGGCGTACGGCTTCGCCAGCAATCTGGACAAGGTGGGGGGCGGCAAGGTCTTCCTCCTCGACATCCGGAAGGAGGCCCTGGACGCGGGCATGAAACGCCTCGAGGGCTATCTCGCCAAGGCCCTCGACAAGGGGAAGATGGCACCGAAGGCGGCGCAGGCGGTGAAGGCGGCGCTCGTGCCCACCATGGAGGTCAAGGACCTCGCGGGCTGCGACTACGTCCTGGAGGCGGCCACCGAGGACCTCGGCGTGAAGCAGAAGATCCTCGCGAGCGTCGAGGCGGTGGTGCGGCCGGATTGCCTCATCGGCTTCGCCACCTCGGGCATCCCCCGGGCGAAGATCGTCTCGCAGGTGGCCCACCCGGAGCGCTGCTTCGTGAACCACCCCTTCTTCCCGGCGTGGCGGTCGCCGCCCGTGGAGGTCGTGCTCTCCGGCGACGAGGGCTACGGGCGGAGGATGCTCGACACGCTGAAGGCGCTCGGGAAGGTGCCGATCGTCACCGCCGACGTGGAGTGCTTCGCCGCCGACGACATCTTCGTGAACTACTGCGCGGAGGCGGCGCGGATCGTCGCGGAGGGTCTCGCCACCCCGGCCCAGGTGGACGCGGTGGTGAACGATGCCATCGGCGGGGGCGGTCCCTTCAACGTCATGGACCTGACGAAGGGGAACCTCCTCAACGTCCACTGCCTCGAGCTGATGCGGGACGCGCCCACGGGGAGCCCGTGGTTCGAACCACCCCCGATCTTCACGAAGCAGGGGAACACGCCGTGGCACGACCCGGCGAATCCGGGGAACCCGAAGACCACGAAGAAACTCGCGAAGGAGATCGTCGACCGGATCCTCGCCGTCGTCTTCGCGCGGACGTTCTTCGTCGCCGACCGCGGCATCTGCGGGCTCGCCGATCTGAACTGGCTCACCGCGAACGCGCTGGGCTACCGGCGCGGGCTCCTCGACCTCGCCGAGGAGTTCGGGGCGGAACGGGTCCACGCCGTGTGCACGGAGTACGCCGCGAAGCACCCGGGCTTCGTCGTTCCGGAGAGCATCGCGACGAAGTGCTTCCCGAAGTTCTGGCGCAACCTCCGGATCGAGCGGGACGCCGAGATCGCCGTCGTGACGATCTTCCGGCCGGAAGTGAAGAACGCGCTGAACGAGGTCACGGTGCGGGAGCTTCACGCGGCCTTCGACGAACTCGACGCCGACGCCTCCGTCTCCGGCGTGGTCCTCACGAGCTTCGACGGATCGCTCGCCGGCGCGGACATCAACGAGCTCGCCGCGCTGAAGACGGCGGAGGAGGCGGCGGCGAAGTGCCGGAGCGGCCAGGGCGTGCTGAACCGCATCGCCGCCATGGGGAAGCCGGTGGTGGCGGCGGTGAGCGGGCCGGTGCTCGGCGGCGGCTCGGAGCTGTCCATGGCCTGTCACGCCCGGGTCGTCGGGCCCGATCTCCTGGCCGGTCAGCCCGAGGTGAACCTCGGCATCATTCCCGGTTACGGCGGGACCCAGCGGCTGCCGCGCCTCGTCGGCTTCGCGCGCGCCGCGGACTTCCTGCGGACCGGGCGGCCCTTCTTCGCGAAGGACGCCTGTGGTCTCGGCTGGGCCACCGGCGAGCCGGCGAAGGACTTCGTGGCGGCGGCGAAGGAGCTGATCCGGCGGAGCCTCCGGGGCGAAGTCGCGATCGGCCCCGCGGACCCCGCGCCCATGGTCGTCCCGGCGGACTTCCCGCCCGTGGACCTCGGCCATCACTCGCTCGCGGTGGACGCGATCCTCTGCCGGGTGATCCGGGACGGGCTCGCGAAACCGCTGGCCGAGGGACTTTCGGTCGAGGCGCTCGGCTTCGCCGACTGCCATCGGACCGTGGACTACGACATCGGCATGAAGAACTTCATCCAGAACGGCCCGCGCGTTCCGGCCGAGTTCCTCCACGAATAGGTGCCCCCATGCAGAGAAACCAGTCCATCGTGATCCTCGACGGCGCCCGGCGGACGCCCCGCGCCGACATCCTGATCGACAACAAGGCGCCGGGCCTCTTCGCCCGGTTCTCGGCCACCCAGCTCGGCGGTCTCGCCATCCAGGCCACGCTGGCGCACACCCCGGTCGACCCCGGGCTCATCGGCCACGTGATCATGGGCATGGCGCAGCACAGCCACCGGGACTCGATCTATGCCGCGCAGGGCATGCGGCGGCGGGGCGGGCTCGGAGACGACGTGCCGGCCCTCACCGTGGCGCGGATCTGCGGCTCCGGGGCCGAGGCGATCTGCGTCGGCGCGGAGATGATCCTCGCCGGCGTGCGCCACGACCGCAAGCGCCCCTTCCTCGTGGTGGGCGGCGGGGAGAGCATGCAGTACCCGTTCTGCCTCTACAACTACCGCGGGAAGAAGGTGGGGACCGCGGTGCAGAAGTACGGGCCGGTGGATCCGCGGGGTCTCTCCGGAGCCGCCCTGCAGGATTCACTCCTCATGGGGCTCTACGACCCCGGCGCGAGGCTCTCCATGGCGAACACCGCGGAGGAGCTGGGGCGGCGGTACGGCATCACGCGGGAGCAGTGCGACAAGTTCGCCTTCCGCTCCCAGACGAACGCCCGCAAGGCCCGGGATGCCGGGTGGTTCGACGAGGAGATCGAGCCGGTCTCCGTCGTGACCGACGGTGCGAAGCCCCCGGTCACCGTGAAGTACGATACGCACATCATCGACGGCGCCTCGCTCTCGAAGATGGCGCGCCTGCGGCCGGCCTTCGAGCCGGGGGGCGTGATTACCGCGGGGAACGCCAGCGCGGTGGTGGACGGCGGCGCGGCGATGGTCATCTGCCGGGAGACCGAGGCGACGAAGCGGAAGCTCCGGCCGCTCGCCCGGATCGCCGGGATGGGCGTCGCGTCCTGCGACCCGAGGATCATGGGCTGGGGGCCGGTCCCGGCGACGAAGATCGCCCTCGAGAGCGCGGGGATCAAGGGGTCGCGGCTCGCCCATGTGGAGCTGAACGAGGCCTTCGCCCCGCAGGCGCTGGCCTGCGTGAAGGACTTCGAGAAGATGGGGATCGACCCGGAGAAGGTGAACCCCATGGGCAACGCCATCGCCCTCGGCCACCCCCTGGGGGCCACGGGGGCGGTGCTGACGCTGACCTGCGCGTACGCGCTCCGGCGCAAGCGGGAGAAGTATGGCCTCGTGACCATGTGCATCGGCGGCGGACAGGGCATCGCCCTGATCCTCGAGCGGATGTAGGGAGGGATCCATGTCCATGAACTGGTTGCCGCGCGACGACGGGATGAAGGACCACGGCCTCATCGGGCCGGAGCACTGGGGGACGGAGCCGCCCTGCACGGTCTATGAGAAGCGGCCGGTGCTCGACGCGAAAGGCCAGGCCGTCCCGGGCCTCTTCACCTCCTGGGTGACGCTGAACAACCCGGCGCAGTACAACTCCTACACCACGGAGATGGTGAAGGGCGTGATCGCGGGGATGAACGCGGCCTCCCTCGACCGGAGCGTGGTGGCGGTGGTCTTCACCGCGGTGGGGGACAAGGCGTTCTGCACCGGCGGGAACACGAAGGAGTACGCCGAGTACTACAGCCGGCGGCCGAACGAGTACGGCGAGTACATGGACCTCTTCAACGGGATGGTGGACGCCATCCTCGGCTGCAAGAAGCCGGTCCTGTGCCGCGTGAACGGGATGCGGGTCGCGGGGGGGCAGGAGATCGGGATGGCCTGCGACCTCACGATCTCCTCGGACCTCGCGATCTACGGCCAGGCCGGGCCGCGCCACGGTTCCGCCCCCGACGGCGGCTCCACGGACTTCCTGCCGTGGATGCTCTCCATCGAGGACGCGATGTGGAACTGCATCTCCTGCGAGCTCTGGAGCGCCTACCTGATGAAGCTGAAGGGGCTCGTGTCGAAGGTGGTGCCGGTGCTGAAGGTGGACGGGACGTTCGTCCGCAACCCCCTCGTCGTCACCGACCGGTACGTGGAGGACGGGGAGATCGTCTACGGGGCGATGAAGACCGGCGAGGAGGCGAAGAAGGCGAAGGAGGTCCTGAAGGCGGGGACCACGGACTTCACGCTCCTCGACCGGGCGGTCGAGGAGATCGTCTGGAAGTTCACGAACCTCTTCCCGGGCTGCCTCATCAAGTCGATCGACGGCATCCGGGCGAAGAAGAAGTTCTTCTGGGACCAGTCAAAGCTCGCGAACCGGCACTGGCTCGCGGCGAACATGTCCGTGGAGGCGTACCTCGGCTTCAACGCCTTCAACGCGAAGAAGCTGACCGGCCGCGACACGATCGACTTCGTGCGCTATCGGAGGCTCATCGCCGAGGGCCGCCTGATGGACGACGCCGCATTCGCGGAGGTGCTGCCGCCGCCGGCCTGACCGAGGAGGCGCGATGGGCGGGTTCTTCGGCGTCGTCTCCCGCGACCCGTGCGTGGACGACCTGTTCTACGGCACGGACTACCACAGCCACCTCGGCACGCGCCGCGGCGGCCTCGCCACCCTCGACGGCGGGCGCATCCATCGCTTCATCCACAACATCGAGAACGCCCAGTTCCGGTCGAAGTTCGAGGACGACATCCACCGGCTGCACGGGGCGAGCGGCATCGGAGTGATCTCCGATACCGAGGAGCAGCCGGTGATCGTGCGCTCGCACCTCGGGACCTATGCGCTCGTGACCGTCGGCCGGCTGGCGAACCTGTCGGTGCTCGCGGAACGGGCGTTTTCGGGACGCCAGACCCACTTCGCGGAGCTCGGCGGGGGGGGACTCAACCCGTCGGAGCTCGTCGCCACCCTCGTGAATCGCGGCGGCTCGTTCGTGGAGGGGATCGCGCTCGCGCAGGAGGAGATCGAGGGCTCCTGCTCGATGCTCCTCCTCACGGACCACGGGATCTACGCCGCCCGGGACCGGCTGGGGCGGACGCCGGTCGTCATCGGAAAGAAGGACCGCGCCTTCGCCGCGGCGCTGGAGACCTGCGCCTTCCCGAACCTCGGCTTCGAGGTGGACCGCTTCCTCGGGCCGGGCGAGGTCGTGCTCCTCACCGAGGACGGGGTCTCGGTGAAGCGGCCGCCCGGGTCGCAGTGCCGGATCTGCGCGTTCCTGTGGGTCTACTACGGCTTCCCCGCCTCCTCCTACGAGGGGATCAATGTCGAGGCCTGCCGGAACCGTTGCGGGGCGGCGCTGGCCCGGCGGGACGACGTGGAGGTGGACTGCGTTGCCGGGGTCCCCGACTCCGGGATTGGCCATGCCATGGGCTACGCCAGCGAGCGGGGTCTCCCGTACCGCCGGCCCTATGTCAAGTACACTCCCACCTGGCCGCG
>JALOQY010000281.1 GCA_025459285.1 Planctomycetota bacterium
GGTCCTCGTCGATGGCCGGGACCTCGCCGCCGTCTCCCGGCGGGAACTTCGCGACCTGCGCACCCGGATCGGCTTCGTGCACCAGGATCTCGCCCTGGTCCCCAACCTGCGCGTGAGCCAGAACGTGCTCTCCGGCGCGCTCGGGCGGCGCGGCTTCCTCTCGGTGCTTCGCCTCGTCTTCTTCCCGGCGCGCGCCGACCTCGTCCGGGCCTTCTCGCTCCTCGGGACGGCGGGCATTCCGGAGAAGCTCTACGAGCGGACGGACCGCCTCTCCGGGGGGCAGCAGCAGCGGGTGGCCGTCGCGCGGGCGCTCATGCCGGAGCCGCGCGCCCTCCTCGCCGACGAGCCGGTGTCCAGCGTGGATCCGGCGCGCGCCGAGGACCTCGTCGCGCTCCTCGCCGGCCTTTCCGCGGGCCGGGGGCTGACGCTCCTCATGAGCCTCCACAACCTGGAGCTGGCCCGGCGCCACTTCCCGCGGCTCGTCGGCCTCAAGGGTGGCCGCGTGGTGTTCGACGCGCCGACGGACTCGGTCGGGGAGGACGACTTTCGCGAACTCTACCGCCTCGCGAAGGGGGAGATGCTCGCCGATGGGACGTGACGGACAGCTTCGCCGGCCCCTCCCGGGCGTCCGGACCGTGGTCTGTCTCGCCCTCCTCGCCGGAGGGCTGGCCGCCGCCGCGGGGCTCGGCCTTTTCTCCGGCGGAGGCGGGCGGCCGGGGGGCCTCGGCGCGATCGGCGACTTCCTCGCCCACGCCGTCCACCCCTCCCTCGTTTCCGAGGCCCCGGCTCCCTTCGGCGGCGGGTCGCTCCTCCCGGATCTCCTCGCCGGCGTCCGGGAGACGGTGGTCTTCGCCGCGGCGGGCCTCGCCCTCGCCATGCTCCTCGGCCTCCCGCTCGGACTCCTCGGCTCCTCGGCCCTGTCGGCGGACGGCGGTTCCCGCGCCGGCCGTACCGTGCGGACCGGCCTGCGCCTCCTCGCCCGAGGGTTCGCCTCCGCGGTGCGCTCCGTCCACGAACTCGTGTGGGCGGTGCTCTTCCTCGCCGCGCTCGGGCGAAGCGACGCCGCGGCGGTCGCCGCGCTCGCTCTGCCGTACGCCGGCAACATCGCCAAGGTCTTCGCGGAGCTGATCGACGAGGCGCCGCGCGCCGCGGGCCTCGCGCTCCGGGCCGCCGGCGCCCCCGCCGCTCCGGCCTTCGCGATCGGCGTGCTTCCGCGCCTCTTCCCGGACCTCGTCTCGTTCCTGTTCTACGAGTTCGAGTGCCTCCTCCGGTCCTCGGCGGTGCTCGGGTTCTTCGGGTTCCCCACGCTCGGCTACCTCCTCGCCGGCTCCTTCGAGAACCTCTATCACGGCGAGGTCTGGACGTACCTCTTCGCGCTCCTCGCCCTGCTCCTCCTCGTGGAGGGGACGGGTGCCGCCGTCCGCCGGAGGCTCGGACCTTGAGCACGGACACCGCCATCCGGGCGCTCCGGCGCGCGCGGCCGCGGAGCCGCTTCCTGCGGGCGACGCTCCTCGCGGCGCTCTCGCTCGCCGCGTGGTCGCTGCTCCGCGTCGCCGCCGGCTCGGAGGAGTTCCTCTCCGCGCGACAGCGGGCGAACCTCGGGCGGTTCTTCGCCGACGCCCGCCCGGCGCCGCTCGCGGGCCGGGACTTCGATGCGGGCGTCGCGGCGCGCTGGGCGGGGGAGGTGCTCTCCTCGCGCGGGCTCCCGGCCGCCGCGGCCACCCTCGGCATCGCCGCCGCCGCCGCGGTGCTCGCCGCGCTCCTCGGTCTCCTCTTCGCGCTGCCGGCGGCGCGGACGCTGTGGACGCCGTCGCCGTGGCTCGCTCCGACGGGGCCACCGGGGCGGGCGGTGCGGTTCGCCTTCGGCGCGACCGGAAGCCTCGCGCGGGCCCTGCTCGCGCTCCTCCGCGGCCTGCCCGACTACGCGCTGGCCTTCCTCCTCGTGGCGGCGGTCGGCCCCGTCCCGTGGGCGGCGGTCCTCGCCCTCGCCCTGCCGAACGCCGGGGTACTGGGGCGACTCTTCGCGGAGACGGCGGAGAACCTGCCGCCCGCCGCGCCGGCGGCGCTCCGGGCCGGAGGCGCCGGGCGGATGGCGATCGCGGTGGCCGTCCTGCTGCCCGCCGCGCTGCCCCGGCTCCTCCTCTACTTCTTCTACCGGTTCGACACCTGCGTGCGGGGGGCCACGGTGCTCGGGATGCTCGGCATCTTCTCCCTCGGGTACTGCTTCGAGGAGGCCCGCGCGCGCCATCGCACCGATGAGCTCCTGCTCCTTGTGGCGGTGGCGGCGGTCCTCACGCTCCTTCTCGACGCCCTCTCCGCCGCCGCCCGCTCCGCCGTCCGCCGCTCGTGACGGTGCACTTTCAGTCTTCCATCCGCTCGCGCGGCGGGGCCAGATCCACGATCCGCGGGAGCGGCAGACCGGCGAGGTCCGGGGCCGCCGCGACGAGCGTCCCCGCAAAGCCCTCGACCACCCGCCGGACCGCCTCCCGGCCCGCGTCGTCCAGGGCGGCGAGCGGTTCGTCGAGGAGGAGCAGGGCGGGCTGCGCCGCGAGCGCGCGGGCGATCGCCACCCGCCGCCGCTCGCCTCCCGACAGGTCGGCGGCCCGGCGGCCGGCCAGGTGGGCCGCCCCGAGCCGTTCGAGCCACTCCGAGGCTTCCCGCGGCGGCCGCCCACGGAGGCGCAGGGGCCAGGCCACGTTGTCCCGGGCCGTGCCCCGGAAGAGGTAGGGCCGCTGGTGCACCAGCACGGCTCGACCCGGCGGGAGCAGGCCCAGAGCGCTCCCCGCGGTCGGGCGCAGGAGCCCGGCGAGGATCCGGAGCAGCGTGGACTTCCCGCTCCCGTTGGGGCCCCGGAGGCCGAGGTGTTCGCCCTCCCCGAGGTCGAGTGCCGGGAGTTCGAGCGCCCTCACCGGCCCGAAGTCCATGACGATGTCGCGAAGCAGGATCAGGTGCGGGCCTCCCGGCTCAGGTGGTGGGCGGACAGGGCGGCGCCGACGGCGAGGACCATCAGGATGAGTCCGGCCGCAAGACCCCGGCCGAACTCCCCACGGCGGACCTCCAGGGTGATCTGCGCGGCGAGTGTGCGCGTCTCGAGCCGGAAGTTGCCGCCGACGAGGAGCACCACGCCCAGCTCGGAGAGGCAGCGCGCGAACCCGGCGAGGCACGCCGCGACGAGGCCCACGCGTGCCTCTCCCAGTACGGCCAGGAGGACGCGGAGCCGGCCCGCGCCGAGAGTCCGCGCGGTCTCCGGGACGCGGGGGTCGAGCGCGGAAACCACTCCGTGGGTGAGGACCGCGACGAGCGGCAGGGCGAGCAGGAACTCGCCGAGGATGATGGCACCCTTCGTGTAGAGGAGGTCGAGTCCGCCGAGGATCCCCTGCCGCGAGAGGAGGGCGTACACCATGAGCCCCACGAGCACCGTGGGGGTGAACGTGCCCACCCGCAGCAGGAACACCTGGAGGCCCCGGCCGTCCCGGCGCGCGAGTCCGAGCCACGCGCCCCACGGGAGCGCGATCGCGGCGGCGAGGAGGACGGCCGAGGTGCTGCATACCAGAGTCACGAAGACGGCATGGAAGACCTCGGCGTCCCCCCGGATCACGAGGCGCCCCGCTTCGAGGAACCCTTCGAGGACGAAGTCCATCCATCTCACTCCCCGCCGTGCGGGTGGAACAGAGTCTCGCCGTCGACCTTGAACGCGGCGATCCGCGCCCGGCCCTCAGCGGAGGTCAGGTAGTCGAGGAGCTTGCGCGCTCCGGCCGCGTTCACCGCGGGGTGGCGGTCCGGATTGACGAGGATCGCTCCGTAGGGGTTGCGCAGGGCCGGATCGCCCTCCACGAGCACGGCGAGGGCGAGCCGTTTCCGGAAGGACAGGAAGGTCCCCCGGTCGGCCAGCACGTAGCTTCGCTTCTCGTCCGCGATGACGAGGCAGTTCCCCATGCCCTGACCGGCTTCCTTGTAGGCGGGCCAGCCCGGGACGATCCCGGCCGCCGCCCAGAGCCGGCGCTCCAGGATGTGGGTGCCCGAGTCATCCCCGCGGGAGATGAAGCCGGCCCCGGCGGCGGCGATCCGCTTCAGGGCCTCCGTGGCGTCGCGGCCGCCCCGAAGGCCGGCCGGGTCCTCGTTCGGTCCCGCGATCACGAAGTCGTTCCACATGACGTCGCGGCGGTCGATGCCGAATCCCTTTGCGACGAACTCGTCCTCGCGGGCTCTCGCGTGCACGAGGACGATGTCGGCGTCGCCGCGGCGCGAGATCTCGAGGGCCTGCCCCGTGCCCACGGCGATGCGGTCCACCTTCACCCCCTCCCGGTCCTCGAAGGGGGACAGGAGGAACCCGAGGAGCCCGGAGTCCTCGGTGCTCGTGGTGGTGGCGAGCCGGATGCGCGGGGCCTCCGCCGGCCCGCCGCAGGCCGCGACGGCGAGGAGGAGGATCGGCAGGAGAAGCGGGGCGATGGGTCGCATGGGCCCAGTCTATCCGGGCGATCCGGATGCTCCTCGCGGAAGCGGTGCGACGCCTTCCCGCGCGGGTCGCGCTGCGTCACTCGTACGCCCGCGCACGCATCTTCAATGGTGCCAGCGCGGCGGCTCCCGGCGACGGGCTACCGGTCAGAAGATCTCCTTCACGATCTCGGCGAGGCCCTTCAGATTGCGGTCGGCGACGACCTTCGCGAGCCAGGCCTTGTTCGCGCCGGCTTTCACCAGCGCCTGCTCGGCCTGCTGCCAGAGGCGGTCGGCTTTCTTCCCGGGGGGTGTCAGGTAGAGGTCGGAGACGATCTCCGAGAGGCGCTGGACGGAGAGGTCTTCCTGGTTGTTGTAGTACCGCCGGATGACCCGGCGCTGGTAGGGCGTGTACTCGCGGCCTTCGCTCATCCGGGAATTGTAGCGACCCTGCGCCGTCCAGGGGACGTTGAAGGAGACAGTGGAGGTCGACCATGGGCGCGATCCTGATCCTCACGCATGCGTTGTTCCTGCCGGCCCTCGTCGTCACGGTCGCGGACGGGCGGGGTGAACCGATCGCCGGCGCGGAGGTCGTGGTCTGGGGCGAGGAGTACTACGACCGGATGGTCACCGACGCCGAGGGGCGCGCGCGGTTCCCGGACATCCCGCCCGGCGCCCACTCGGTCGCTGCTGCGGCGGAGAGCTTCGTCGGGGAGGAGCAGCACGACGTCGACGTGGCGGCGGGCGCCGAGGTCGCGCTGCACTTCGTTCTCGAGACGGGCGTACCGTTCGCCGGCCGTGTCGTGGACGGGGAGGGCGAGCCGGTGGCGGAGGCGTACGTGGAGGCGACCGCCGGCGGGACCTTCGAGGGCTACGGCGAGACGCGGATGCGGGCGCCCTACGGCCGGACGTGGACGGGGATGGACGGGGCGTTCCGGATCGGGGGGATCCCGGAGGGCGCCGTCTCCACCCTCCTCGTCCGGGCCGAGGGCTTCGAGGAGGCCCGCGTGGCGGTGCGGGCGAAGGGAGGCGCGGTCCGGCCCTCGCCGCTCACCATCGTCCTGTCCTCCGGGGGGCGCCTCCTGGGGCTGGTCCTCGGACCGGACGGGAAGCCCGCGGCCGGGGTGGCCGTTCTGGTCGTCCCCGCCGCGGACGAGGACCTGCGGCGAAACCCGCACATCTCCAAGTGGTCGACGGCGCGGGAGGGCGTGACGCAGGCGATCCGCGGAACGAGCGGGCCGGACGGCCGGTTCGCCGTGAAGAACCTCGCCTTCGGGACGGCATTCGTGGCTCTCGCCGAGGCCCCGGGCTTCGCGCGCTCGGTGGAGTCCACCGTTTTCACCCTCGACGGTGCGCACCCCGACACCGAGGTCGTCCTCGCCCTGCGCCGCGCCGCGACGATCGTCGTCACGCTCGCCGATCCGGAGGGGGCGCCGGTGTCGGAGGCGCAGGTGCGGATCGGCGAGCACATGTCCGGCTACGACCGGGATGAACCGGACGCCCCCGGCCGGTTCCGCTTCCGCGACATGCCGCCGGGGACCCACGAACTGCACGTCACGGCAACGGGTTTCGTCGCCCGGGACGAGACGGTGGTGCTGCGCGAAGGCGAGACGAGGGAGATCGCGCTCGCGCTTTCGAGAGGCGAATCGATCGAGGGCGTGCTGGTGGACGAAGAGGGGGAGCCGGTCCCGGGAGTCACGATCCGGGCCGAGCGCACCGTCACGACGAGCGAAGGCTGGACCTCGCAGGCCGAGGCGGGCCGGGCCGAGACCGACGAGAAGGGGCGCTTCGCGATCCGCGGCCTCGTCCCCGGTCCCCACGTGCTGCAGCTCTTCGCGAAGGGGTTCATCCTCCCGGCCGGCGAGGTGAAGGTGGACGCGCCCACGCGGGACCTGAAGCTCGCGGGGGCATGGCTCGGGGCGCTGTTGCTCCGACTGATGGTGCCGGAAGACGCCGATCTGC
>JALOQY010000282.1 GCA_025459285.1 Planctomycetota bacterium
GTCGCCGCCCACCTCGACCACTCGATCCGGCCGGAGTCCCACCTCGACGCGGCCGTCGCCGCCGAGCAGGCCCGCCGAGCGGGCGTCCCCTTCGTCACCCGGCGCATCGACGTGGTCGCGCTCGCCGTCCCCGGGCGCGGGGGGCTGGAGGCCTCGGCGCGCGCCGCCCGCTACCGGTTCCTGGAGGAAGTGGCGACCGCCGAAGGCCTCCCCTTCGTCGCCACGGCTCACCACCGGGAAGACCAGGCGGAAACCGTTCTCCTCCGGCTCCTCCGCGGCGCGGGCCCCCGGGGCCTCGCGGCCATCCTCCCCTCCCGCCCGCTGCGGCCCGGATCGCCGGTCCGCCTCGTCCGCCCCGTGCTCCACTGGCGCCGCGAGGACCTGCTCGCCCGGGTACGGCCCCTCGGCTGGCCCGTCGCCACGGACCGGACGAACCTCGATGGATCCAACCTGCGGTCGCTGGTCCGGATCGCCCTGCTTCCGGCACTGGCGGGCGGCCGGAGCGACGTCCTCCCGCGCCTCGCCGCCCTGACCGACGCCATGCGGATGTTCGCGGGTCCTCCGGATCGTCGGCCCGCCCCCGCCCCGGGCTTTCCGGAGGACTTCCGCGAAGCCGTTCTCCCCTGCCCCGGCCGGGCCGAACTCCCGCCGCTCGCTTTCCGCTGCCGGCCCTCGCCGACCCGGGCGAGGGGCCGCGAACCCCGCCTCGCCGTCCTCGACGCCCGGCGCGCACCGCCCCCCTACGTGGTCCGCTTCGCCCGGCCGGGCGACCGCTTCCGTCCCCTCGGACTCGGCGCGGAGACGACGGTCTTCCGATTCCTCCTCGGCCGGCGGGTCCCCGCTCCGTTGAGGCCTCGCTCGCCGGTCCTGCTCGCCGGCGGTCGGGTGGTGTGGGTGGTGGGACACCGGATCGATGAGCGGGCGGCGCTGGTCCCCGGGACGACGCGGGCGATCGCGATCGAGGCTACTCCGGCTTCGGAGGAGCCTCGTCCCCCGCCTTGTCCACCTCGCCCTTGACGTCGCGCAGGCCGCCCTTGAACTCCTTGATCCCCTGGCCCAGGGACCGGGCCACCTTGGGCAGGCGCGTCCCGAAGAGGAGCAGCGCGATGATGAGGATGACGATGATCTCGGTGTGGCCGAGGAAGAACGCGAGCATGGCGGACCTCCGACCCGTCCATCCTACGCCGCCGCCGCACCGCCGGTCAGGGAAATGGTCGACGGCCCCATCGCGCCCCGCGCCGCCGCTGCGGGCGGAGAAAACCGCATCGCCCTCCCCGGCATGACAGCGCGGGCACGCCCGACGCAACCCGCAGGTTGCCGGCGTGCCCGCGCGGAACTGCGGGCAGCGAGGATCAGAACGGCTTGATGCCGAGCGCAAAGACCAACCCCTTGTCGGTCACGGCGAAGAGCACCCCGTCCTTCAGGTTCGGCAGGAACCGGACGGACTTCGAGAAGTTCACCGACCGCCGGACCTCGCCCGTGGCCGTGGCGATCGCGTGGACGACGCCGTCCGCCGTGCGGAGGAACATGGTGTCGCCCCGGCGCGCCACGAAGGTTCCCTGCACCGGAAGGCTCCATACCTTCTGACCGTCGGCGCGCGCCACCGCCTGGAAGCCGTCGGTATTCTGGAAGTAGACCTGGTCCCCGGCCGGCCAGGCGGCCCCGCTGATCGTCCGCCCCGAGTACGCCACCCAGCGGGTCTGACCGGTCACGAGGTCGAGGGCCCACACCTCGCCGTTCTCCGTCGTCACGAAGAGCAGGTCACGGGTCTCGCCCGTGGGGTCCCGGCTCACCACCGGCGAGGACGTCACACGGCCATGCACCCCGGTCGACCAGGCCGGCTCCGGAGCGGGCGACGCGGCGCTCTCCGCCGGGAAGCCATAGACCCGGCCGGTCTCGGTGGCGAAGTAGACCATGTTGCGCGATTCGGCCACGGTGAACACCGGCGCGGACACGACGGAACCCCGCGTCGAGACGCCCCAGCCGGAGAGGCCGTTGGCGAGGTTGATGGTCAGCAGCGTCTGGTTGCCGCCGGCGGTGGCCAGGCAGGCGCCGTAGGCCGTGGAGTCCGACAGCGAGAGGGGCGCCGACGGGATGAACGGAAGCCGCATCGAGTGGTGCAGGATGCCGAAGTCCCGATTCACTTCGTAGAGTACGCCCCGGCACACGAAGCCCACGGAGACGGGGCCCGCGGTCGCCGCCATGTCGACACGCTCCGGCAACCCGGCGAAGTACCAGCGTGCGCCCAGGTCGCCGCGGTCCAGCGACGTCATGCGACCGTAGGTGTCCTCGATGATCAGCTCGCGATCGAAGAGCCAGGCGTCGGCCACCCCGACCTCCCGGTCCGTCGCGAGATCGTTCGGGTACACCCGGCCGTCCGGCACGAGCTCGAGGAGCTGCGCGGTGACCGACGCTTCGACGGTCGTACGCTCCACGGTCTGGCAGCCGAAGGTCAGGCTGGCGAGCGCCACGGCGACGATGCAGAGCTTCGGGAATCTGGACAGCGGATGCATCCGATGCCTCCTCACGACAAGCCCACGGGACCGAGCGGGAACCGGCGTCCCGAAACGCCCTATCTCAAGTCGAGGCAGAAGCATAAAACCACGATTCCGGGCGGTCAAGGAGAAATCAACCCGCTCCCCGCGCGCGGCCGCGAGAGGGGAAAAACATTGCCCCTGTTTCGCGGGCGCTGCTAGCATCGGATCTTTCCCGGAGCGGTTCGCGGCCAATTCCATGAACAGCAGCAATCCGCCGGCTGTGATCCCCGCCCGGCTTCTGGAGAATATCCGGGAGATCCGCGCGCGGATCGGGGAGGCCGCCCGCCGATCCGGACGCGATCCGGCCGAAGTGGTCCTGGTGGCGGTCACCAAGACCGTTTCTCCCCGCCTCGTGCGGTTCCTGCCGGCGGCAGGCATCGTCGATGCCGGTGAAAACCGGGTCCAGACGGCGGAGCCGAAGATCCTCCGTCCCGTGCCGGGCCTCCGGTGGCACATGATCGGCCACCTCCAGACGAACAAGGCCGGCCGGGCGGTGGAACTCTTCGACCTGATCCACTCGGTGGACTCCGTCCGGCTCGTCCGCCAGCTCGCGCGGCACGCCGCGCAGCAGGGGCGGACCACTGAGGTGCTCGTGCAGGTGAACATCAGCGCCGAGGGTCAGAAGACCGGGATCCGTCCGGAGGAGCTCCGGCCGGTCCTCGCGGCGGCGGCGGAGACGCCGCACCTTCGCGTCCGCGGCCTGATGGGGATGGGGCCCCTCACCGGCGACCCCGAGGCCTGCCGGCCGCTCTTCGCCGGTCTGCGGGACCTGCTCGGGCGCGCCGTCGACGAGGGCTGGTATCCTTCGCCGATGCCGGACCTTTCCATGGGAATGTCGAACGATTTCGAGGTCGCCGTCGAGGAGGGCGCCACCCTGGTCCGTGTGGGGACGGCGATCTTCTCCGGCGTGGCGGACCCCGGCGAGGGAGCCTGAAGTGCCGATCGTCGTCTTCGAACGCGGCAGCGACAAGGGCAAGAGCATCAAGCTCGAGGCCGGCAAGGCCCAGGTCTTCGGGCGGGACCCGAAGGTCTGCTCGGTGGTGCTGAACGACACCATGACGTCGAGGCGGCACTTCGCCATCGAGTCCGATGGCCCGGTCTTCCGCCTGCGGGACCTCGACTCCACCAACGGCACCTACCTGAACGACGAGAAGGTGACGCAGTCGGAGTTGAAGGTCGGCGACAAGATCCAGGCCGGCGAGACGATCCTCAGCTTCCTCTCCGACCAGCGCGAGGAGACACCCCAGGGCCTCGTCGGGAAGGTCATTGGCGGTTACCAGATCATCGAGCGGGTCGGCCGCGGCGGCATGGGTACCGTCTACAAGGCCAAGCAGCTCTCCCTCAACCGCGACGTCGCGCTCAAGGTGCTCTCCTCCCGGCTGCTCCGCGACGGGAAGTTCATCGATCGTTTCAAGTCCGAGGCGCAGGCCGCCGGGAAGCTGAACCACCCGAACATCGTGCAGGTCTACGACGTCGACATCGAACGGAACCTGCACTTCTTCTCCATGGAGTTCATGGGCGGCGGTTCGCTCCAGGACAAGATCGGGAAGGACGGGAAGCTCACCTGGCAGGAGGCGCTCGACGTCCTCATCCAGGCGACCCGGGCGCTCATCTTCGCCGAGAAGAACAAGATCGTCCATCGCGACGTGAAGCCGGACAACCTCATGCTCACGTCGGACGGCCAGGTCAAGCTCCTCGACCTGGGCCTCGCCCGCAACGTGGACGAGGCCGAGAGCGCGGTCGACGAAGGAATTTTCGGCACGCCGCACTTCATCAGCCCGGAGCAGGCCCAGGGGAAGACCGTCGACCATCGGGCCGACCTCTACTCCCTCGGCGCCACCGCCTACCGCCTGCTCTCCGGACGGACGCCCTTCGAAGGCGCCAACGTCCGCGAGATCATCCAGCAGCAGATCTCCGCCGAGCCCCCCCCGCTCCGGAAGCTCGCCCCGGACACCCCGGAGGAGCTCGCCGCAACCGTCGCCCGGCTCATGAGGAAGAACGCCGACGAGCGGTACGCGTCGGCGGCCGACCTCCTCGAGGACCTGGAGAAGATCCGCCTCCGCTACCACCTGAAGGTCGCCGGCGTCGGCGGCGGGACGCGCGGCGTCTACATCGCGGTCGGGCTCGCCCTCGTCGCCGTGGCCGCCCTCGCCGTGTTCATCCTCACGAGGAATGACGAGCCGCCGAGGCCGAACGAAGAGCCCACCGGCACGGTCATCGAGCCCACCACGGGCACCCAGCAGCCGGAGATCATCATCCGCGAGGACCTGGAGGCCAAGGCCAAGGCCGCCTACTTCGAGGTGAACGTCGAGGACGCGCGTCTCGGCGACCTCGCCGAGACCTGGGAGAGCCGCGGCGCCGAATGGCGCACGCTGATCGACCGCTACCGCCGGATCCACGGGGAGTTCCCCGAGACCGAGCACGGCGACATGGCCCTGGCCCGCGCCGGGGAGATCGAGAAGTTCCTGGAGGCGGCCCAGGAGCGGGATCGACGGGAGCGCGACGCGGCCCGAACGGCATTCGAGAGTCTGGAAGCCAACATCACGAACGCCCTCGTCGAGGAGAAGTTCGCCACCGCCCTCGATCTCGCCCGCCGGGGATCGGCGGATGCGAAGGTCAAGGCCGCGCGCCCGCTGCTTCCGGACAAGGCGAGACAGCTCGACAGTTGGTTGGGCACCGGCCCCGGCTCCATCGCCACGCGGTTCGCCGAGGCCTTCGCCAAGGCGAAGGAACGCGCCGAGAAACTGCGGGAGGCCGCGGACTACCCGGGCGCGGTCGCCGCTCTCCGCGACTTCCTCGCCCGCGCCGCCGGCCCCTCGGAGGAGTCGCCCTTCGGGGAGGCTCGCAAGGAAGCGGCGGAGATCGCGGCGCAGATCCGCGCGGAGTTCGAGTCCCTGCTCGACGACCGGCTGGGCCTCGACGCCGCCCTCTTCTATCGGGCCTACCGCGAGATCCGCCACCACGCGGAAGACGAGGCGGCCTTCCCGGCCGGCAACCCCGTCTTCGACTTCCGCTTCGGGGACGCCGCCGACCGGTTCGCGGCGATCCTCGGGGATCCCGCCTCCGAGGGCGCCCTGACGACCGAGATCTACCGGGAGCGGGCAACCCAGAAGGTGGCCCAGCTCCGATCCGCGGCCACGCTCGTCACGGCTCTCGTGGAGCGCGTCAACGAAGGCACGCTCGCCAGTGACGTCTTCGATTTCCCGCCGGACGTCGTGGGTGGCAGCGGCGTGACCGTGGAGTTGAACCGGGAGAAGAACCCCGTCGCCACGATGACCGGTCTCGAGGTCGTGAAGCGCATCCGCACGGGCGGGAGCGTCGGCGTCTCCCAGGAGCACGTCCCCTGGGCCCGGTTCACCGCCGCCGCCTTGTGGCGCAACGTCTTCCAGTCCGGCAAGCGCTGGCCCATGGTCCCGGAGGAGCACGCCTCAGCAGCCCGTTTTCTCGCCGAACTCGCCATCCTCGACGGCCTGCGGGAGGAGATCGCGGCGGCCGGCGAGGCGCTCGCCTCCGCCGAGCGCTCCTGGCTCCACGCCGAAGCCGCGGCCATGGAGGCCCATCGTGCGCTCCTCGCCGCCCGCTCGACCGAGCCGCCCGACCGCTGGCACGTGCTGGCCGCCGAGTTCGTCGCCCGCCACTCGGCCACCGATTTCTTCGTCCTCGTCTACGGGTATCCGGAGATCGGCGAGAGGTCGCTCCTGCCCGCCGACCGCGAGGCCGCCTGGAAGGCCGGGAAGCTGAACTCCGTCCAGTGGCCGTAGGCAAGGACCCGACCCCCGTCGCGATCCTCCCCCATCCCGAGGGAGCCGTCCTGCTCCTCCGGGTATCCGCCGGAGCGGCACGCGAGGGGATCCTGG
>JALOQY010000025.1 GCA_025459285.1 Planctomycetota bacterium
GCGACGAGAGCGAAGGACTTGAGGCTTCCGTAGACGGGGGCCTTCAGCTTGTCGTAGTTGTCCTCCAGCACCTCGAACTGCACGGCGTAGTCGGCGTCCTCGGCGTGGAAGATGCCGGTGACGATCCTCTTCTTCGCCCAGGCAAGCTTCTCCACCTTGATCTCGAGGAGCGTCCACTTCAGGTCGCCGGTTTTCTGCTCCTCCTCCAGCGAGACGGACCAGCCGCCGCCGGTATAGTTCTGGGTCAGGTAGTCCTTGTAGTCCTTGTAGGGGTTCTTGATCTCGATGGTGGTCCGGGTGTCCTCTCCTTCCCCTTCCGTGGTCCTCTTGACGCCCCGGTCCTGCGTGACGACGTGCGGGAAGAGGATGACCTTCATCTCCGGCTTGAAGCCGTAGCCCGACTCCTTGTCGATGTACTCGCGGTCGCACAGGTACTTGGCCACGATCCAGCGCTCCTGGGGTGGCAGGGGCATCTTCTCCCAACCCTGCGGGAACCGGACCTTGTACCCCAGTTGCTCATCCGTGTGCATCCCGGCACTCTGTCCGAGGACGGGCGCAATGATGGCGAGGACGGCGAATACGGGCAGGAAGCGCAGCCAGGTCTTCATCGGATCCCTCCGTCTTCGGAAGACTCCTGAAGATTATACGTCGGAGCGCGCCGGAGGTTGCGGGCGAGTCCCGATTTTCCCGGATTGCGCCCGCCTCCCGGAGCGGATGGTGTATCCTCGGTCTGTTCGTTCCCGGAGTCCACCCCATGGCCAAGCGATTCCCAGCCGCCACGCCGATCCTCGCCCTGCTCTCGCTCCTGGTACCGGCGTGGGCGCAGTCTCCGGGCGAAACGGGCCCCTGGGGCCCCGCCGTCCTCACCCCGGAGGCGGTCGCGGAAGAGTTGAAGCGCACCGAGGAGGCCACGGCTCCGCCGGATCTCGTCGAGGCGGACCGCGCCGCCTGGGATGCCGATCTCGCGCGGCGGAAGAAGATCCTCGACGACCTCCGAACGATCCTCGGGAGGATCGCCGCGTTTCCGGCGAGTGCCCAGCTCGACCAGTGGAGCACCGAGGCGGCGGAGACGATCCGGTCCCTGGAGGCGGCCGGTGAGGTGGAGATCCCGAGCTGGCTCTCGGAATCCGAACTCGAGGCCCACGAGCAGGAACTGACGACGCTGCGGGACCAGCGGGACCGGTCGGACGCCGCCCTGAAGAAGGCCCGGGCGGAACTCGCGGAGGGGCCGAAGCGGACGGAGGAACTGAAGGTCGCCGCCGCCCGCCTCGCGGAACGGCTCGCCGCCCCGGACGGATTCCCCACCGGCCCGCTCGGAGAGTTCCTGCGCGGGACCGTCCGGATGGAACTCCGCCTGAACGCGGAGAAACTGGCCTTCGAGCAGCAGTTGAAGGAGGTCGGCCCGCGGTGGAACGATGTCCGGGAGCAGCGCCACCGGGCCCTCATCGCTCAGGTCGACAGGAAGCAGCAGTTCGTCGAGAAGGCCCGCGCCGTCCCGATCCGCCAGTTCGAGCAGGAGCTCGCGGCCTGGGAGAGAAGCATCGCCCGCGATCGTGAGGAGATCGCCGCCCTCCGCCCCCGGCTCGGCGAAGCGGCGCTCGGCGCGGTGGAGCGGTCGCGACTCCGGATCCGGCTCTTCGAACGCGAGATGTCCGCACGGCTCGCCGAGATCCGCGCCGGCACGCTGCGCGCGAAGCTCTTCCGGCTCCAGACGGCGAAGCCCCTGAGGGACGACCAGGAACGGCGGAACGCCTCGCTGGAACGTGGCCGGGAGCGGCTCGTCGCGCGATTCGGCAAGGAGGAGCGCCACGGAGCCCCGTCACGCACCACGGAACTCCTGACCGTGAACCTGGAGCGCGTGCAGGAGCAGCGGGCGGCCCTCCGGGACGTGTTCCAGCCCCAGGTGACCTCGCTCCTGAGCGAGCAGATCGGGATCCGCAGCCGGATCTTCGACCAGCTCTGGCCGCTGGAGACCCTGACCGACGAGGAGCCCGACGAGTTGACGAAGCTCCTCCTCGAACTCGACGAGAGCCTTCTTCAGGATGCCCGATCGGCATGGAAACGGTGGGCCGACCGCTTGAAGAAGACGTTGGAGGAGCAGCTCGACGAGGTGGAGCAGAGCCTCTCCCTCCTGCTCGCCGTGGACGACGAGATCTACCCGGCCCGGCGGCGAGTCCTCGACGAGATGGACGACTTCATCATCCGCCGGATCTACTGGGTGCGGAGCGACGAGCCGCTCGGTCTGCCTACGATCACCGGGGTCCCGGGAGAGCTGGCGGAGCTGGCCCGGATCTACACCCGCCCGGCGCTCCTCGCTCGACTCGTCGAGGGGTACCGTACGGGGACCTGGCGGTTCCTGCTCACCGCGGGCGCTTTCGTCGGGGCGATCGCCCTGAGCGTCTTCCTGTTCCGGAGGATCCGCCGGGTCGGCGACCGTCTCCGCTACCGGGGGGGCGCCATCCTCTCGCTCCTCCAGCGGATCGCCGTGGCCTTCGCCCTGTCCTCCCTCTCCGCGATCTGCCTCGTCATCGCCACGCTCCTGCTCGGTGTCCTTTCGCTGCCGCCGGCGTTCGAGGAGCCGGGACAGCGCCTCCTCCTGGGTCTCGCCATCGTCCTGTGGGCGAGGCGGGCCCTCCACCGGCTGTTCCGCGAGGAGGGCATCGCGATGGCGGATCTCGGGGCGACCCCGCCGGTCGCCCTGCAGCTCCTCATGGTCTCGCGCTGGGCCACCGCCGGCGCGCTGGCCATCGGGATCCCGTGGCTGGTCCTTTCCTCCGAACCCCTGGGGCTCACGCACCTGCCGCGGATCCTCTTCACACTGGCGCTTCTCGGCAGCGTGGTGCTCCTCGCCGGCGCGATCCGGCCGCGGGGAGCGCTGGTCCGCTCGCTGACCGGCGGCCAGGGCGTTTTCTACCAGGCATGGTTCCTGCTCTCTCCGGTCGTGATCCTCGGCCTGCTCGCCATCGTGGCGATGGACGTCCTCGGCTACCGGTTCGGCGCCCGCCTGTTGATCGGCAACGTGATCGTCTCGTTCGTCGCGGTGCTGCTGCTCGTGGCGGTGTACAACGTCGTCACGAGAGTGGTGCACCAGGCCGCCGCGGCCATTCGGACCAGGTCCGGGGTGGCCGAAAGCGACGGCGCCGCCCGCGAGCGGTCGGAGCAGACCCTCACCCAAGTCACCCGCCTGGTCACGGTCACCGCGATCGTCGTCGCGGTATTGCTGCTCGCACGCTTCTGGGGCTTCGGCCGGGGGCTCGCGAGCTTCTTCGACTCCATCCACCTCTACACGATCGAGGCTGAGGCGGGCTCCTTCCTGACGCTGTGGGACATCCTCGTCGCCTGCACATGGATCGCCGCCGGCCACTTCATCGTGCTGCACCTCCCCGGCCTCTTCGAGGTCCTTCTCTTCTCGCGCCTCGACCGCTCCACCACGGGGACCCGCTACGCGGTCGTCACGATCTCGAAGTATGTGGTGTTCCTGGTGACGTACAGCGCGGCAGTGCTGGCGGTGAAGCTGAGCTTCTCGAGCCTCGGGTACGTGGTAGCGGCTCTCTCGGTCGGCATCGGCTTCGGCCTCCAGGAGATCGTCTCGAATTTCATCAGCGGGCTCATTCTCATGTTCGAGCGGCCGATCCGGGTGGGCGACATCGTGACGGTCGACGGCATCGAGGGGACGGTGGAGCAGATCAACATCCGGTCCACGCGGATCGTGAACTTCGATCGCCAGGCGATCTTCATCCCGAACCGCAAGTTCATCAGCGAGGACGTGATCAACTGGTCCCACAACGACCAGGTGATCCGCAGCACGATCAACGTGGGCGTGGCCTATGGGTCGGACCTCGAGAAGGTCGGCCGGATCCTCCTCGATGTCGTCACCTCGCACCGCAAGGTCCTCCTCAATCCCACGCCCCAGGTGCTGTTCATGGCCTTCGGGGAATCGAGCCTCGACTTCGTGGTCCGGCCCTTCACGCTGATCCGCGACCGGCCCGAGACCGTCGACGAGATCAACCGGGAGATCTACCGGCGGTTCGCGGCGGAAGGGATCGAGATCCCCTTCCCCCAGCGGGACCTCCACCTCCGGTCGATCGACCCGGCCGTGGGCCTCGAGACGCTCCCTGCGGCGCTCGCGGGACGGGCCTCCTCCACCCCCCTCCCTCCCGGCGACGCCGCGCCGGGGTGACGCCGTCGAGGGGCCTCCGCGCGCATGTGGGCCTTCGCCGACGGGCGGCTAGTGGCCGCCGAGCCAGCCCTTGCGACGGAACCAGACGACGAGGCCGAAGGCGATGATCCCCATGAGACCGAGGGAGAAGGGGTAGCCCCAGGTCCACTCGATCTCCGGCATCACCCGGAAGTTCATGCCGTAGACCCCGGCGATGAACGTCAGCGGGATGAAGATCGTGGCGATCATGGTCAGAACCTTCATGACCTCGTTCATGCGGTTGCCGACGGAGGACATGTGGGCCTCCACGAGACCGGCGGTCATCTCGCGCGAGGTCTCGGTCATGTCCATGATCTGGAAGGCGTGGTCCTGGAGGTCCCGGAACCACAGCCTCGTCTCCGGTGGGATGAGCGGTGTGGCGTCCCGAAGGAGCACGCCGAGCGCGTCGCGCACGGGCCACACGTCGCGCCGGACATGCAGCAGGTCGCGGCGGACCGCGTGGATCCGCGCGAGCACCGTCGAACCCGGGTGGTCGAGGATCTCGCGCTCCAGCTCCTCGATCCGGTCGCCGAGGCGCTCGAGAATGGGGAAGTAGTGGTCGAGCAGAGCGTCGAGGAGCGCGTAGGCGAGGTAGGAGGCGCCGGCGGTCCGGATCTGCCCCTTGCCCCTGCGGATCCGCTCCCGGACCGGGTCGAAGCAGTCCCCGGGATTCTCCTGGAACGTCACCACGAAGTTCGAGCCGAGGAAGAAGCTGATCTGCTCCGACTCGTATCGTTCGCCGGCCGAGCCCATGCGGGCCACCAGGTACAGGACCTGGCCGTAGTCCTCCACCTTCGGCCGCTGGTGCAGGCTCGCCACGTCCTCCAGGGACAACCGGTGGAGTCCGAAGACCTCCCCCAGGGCGAGGATCGTGTCCGCGTCGCCGAGGCCGTCCACGTTGACCCAGGTCACCGAACGCCTTCCCAGGATCTTCCGGATCGAAGAGACGTCGGTCTCCGGCATCTCCTCGATTCCGGTCCCGTCGTAGGAGAAGAGCCGGAGGATGGGCTTCTTCGCCCCCGGATCGACGACGATCGTCCCCGGAGCGGTGCCCGGCGCGGGGCGGCGACGACGCTTCCTCGTCATGGCCCGGAGGCTACCCCCGCCGCCGGGAAGGAGCCAAGAATGCCCTTCGGCTCTCGCTCTTCCACCGCACGGGCCGGGCGGGTAGGATCTTGCGCGGACACCGGAGGGCGCGATGGAAATCCGAACGTTTTACGACCCGGCCGTTTTCCACTATTCCTACCTCGTCGCCGACCTCGGCAAGGCGGTGGTGATCGACCCGAAGCGGGAGGTGGAGGAGTACCTCGCCGCGGCGGCGGAGATGCGCGTGACGATCGAGAAGATCCTCGTCACCCACCTCCATGCCGACTTCGCCGGGGGCCACCTGCGGCTCTCGCGGCTCACCGGAGCGCCGATCGGGATCGACGAGAAGACCGAGGTGGCGTGGATCGCGGAGCGGATGCCCGAGGGCCACCGGTTCTCCATCGGCAATGCCGAGTTCCGCGTTGTGCGCACGCCGGGGCACACGCCGGACCACGTCTCCTTCGAACTCACGGATCGCGCGTCCTCGATCGCGCCCTTCGCCGTCTTCACCGGCGACACGCTGTTCGCCGGAGATGTGGGGCGGCCGGACCTCTTCGGGGCCGACCGGCAGGAGGAGTTGGCGCAGAGTCTCTTCGCCAGTCTCCGGCGCTACCGGGAACTGCCCGATCACACCCTCGTCTACCCCTGCCACGGCGCCGGGTCGCTCTGCGGCAAGAAGCTCTCGCCGCGCAATCCCACGACCGTCGGTTTCGAGAAGCACGCGAACGAGATGTTCCAGCTCGAGAGCTACGACGACTTCCGTCGCGAGCTCCTGACCGACATGCCGGCACCGCCGGCCTACTACTTCGCCACGAGCGCGAAGAACCGCGCCGGGGACGGGCTGGATGCCGCCCTGCATGCGCCCCGGGCGCTCACGCCGTCCCAGGTCATGAAGTTCGACGGGATCGTCGTGGACCTGCGGGACCAGGCGGCCTTCGCCGGCTGCCACATCCCGAAGTCGCTGAGCCTCGCCGCGGACACCCACCTGTCGACCAATGCCGGCACCACTCTCCCCACCGACACGAGGCTGTGCCTGGTGGGAGCCCCCGAGGACGTGAAGGCGGCCGCCGCGGTCCTGTGGCGGATGGGGTATGACGGCGTGAACGGCTTCCTGCTGGGCGGGATCGGCAACTGGCGTGAATCGGGCCTGCCCACGGCGAGCTACCCGCTCCTCTCTCCTGCCGCCGCCCAGGCCATCCTCGCGGCGGAGGATGCGGTGATCGTGGACGTGCGGACCGGGGGGGAGCGCAACGACGCCCGGCTCGCCGGGTCGCTCGGCATGCCGTTGTCCCGCCTCGCGAAGGACATGGAGGTCCTGCCCCACGACCGCCTGCTGCTCGTCCAGTGCGGCCACGGCTGCCGCGGCTCGCTCGGCACGTCGATGCTCCTCCGCGCCGGCTTCCCCCGCGTGGCGAACCTCGCCGGTGGCCTCGTGGCCTGGCGCGCCGCCGGCCTCCCCGTCGAGACGTAACGGGGACGTTGGCAACCTGTAGACTCTCCGCGTCCTGACAGCCGGTCGGGGCCAGGGACGATCTCTGCAGTGCGACCCTTCTTGCCCCGACAGGCCGCTACAGGACCGCGGCCAGGACGATCCCCAGGACGACGAGACCCAGGAACGCGCCGCCCGTGTAGCCGAGGAAGCGCAGGAAACCCTTCTTCGTGGCGGCCACCACGTCCTTGTGGTGGAGGATCTTCTGCTCGGCGTCCTGGATCCGCGCCTTCAGGTCGCTCGCCCGCTTCACCGGCTCCACCAGCGTCTCGATGTCCACGCCCGCACCGGCCACCATCATCGACTGGCCGAGGTTCTCGAACGCGCTCTCGAGCTCCGTGCGGCACTGGTCGGCGTGCTTCTGGGCCGTCGCGGCGGCGTCCTCCCGGGCCTTGTACTCCTCGTAGAGCTTCGCGTATTCCGCGGCCCAGGCCTGTTTCTCGGTGTCGAGGACCTTGAGTTTCGCTTCGGCGTGGGCCTTCCAGCCCGCTTCCGCGTTCTCTGCCGCCGGCAGGTTGACCTGGGCGTCGGCGATCTTCTTCTGGGCCTCCTCGCGCGGCGGCTGGCCCGCCTCCTTCTCCGGAGGCAGCGCCAGGCGCGCCTCGCCGTCGCGGATGTCCCGCCGCAGGGACTCGCAGTAGGCGGCGGCCTGGGCATGGCTCTCCGCCGCGAGCTTGTGCTCGGCGTCCAGCGCCGAAATCTCACCGTTACGGACCTGCGTCCTCTGGTCCATCCGCGCCTTCGAGGCCCCGGCCTCGGCCTGCCTCTCGGCCAGCGCCGCCTCGGCCTCCGCGAGCAACTGCTCCGTCGACTTGACCGTGCCGTAGGACTTCCTCTCCTCCGCGGCCTTCGTCCCCGTGGCCCCGCGGCCGATGTCGCGGTAGGCGACGATGAGCGCCTGGCCGTCGGCCTTGCGCTGCTTCGTGAGCTTCCACACCGCCATCTTGGAGGTGTAGCACGACTTCGCCGCCGCCGCGTCCGCACGGATCTTCGACCAGATCGCCCCCGGGAATGCCATCTCTCACCTCTCTCGACCGCCGTTGAACTCGACTCTGCCCAGTCCCTCCGACCAGAGGCCGCATTCTAGGGGCGGGGCCGCTCCGGGTCAACGAGCACGGCGCAGTTGATCCGGATCAAGGCGCCCGGGGGGCGGATCGGATAGGCTCGTGAACCCATGTTCGCGAGCCCTGGACATCTCCGGCAGATCGGAAAGGACCTCCGGGTCCTCGGTCTGTTCGTCGAGACGTACTGCCGAAAGCACCACCGGGACGTGCCCCGCGAGGCCTTCCGCATGGGCGCCCTCGACCTCTCGCCCACCGGCCTCGGGCGCCGCGAGGTCTGCGCGGAGTGCCGCAAGCTCCTTTCCCACGCCGTCGCGAAGCGCGCCCGCTGCCCGCTCGAGCCGAAGCCCTCGTGCCGACTCTGTCCCGTCCACTGCTACGCCCCGGTCTACCGGCAGCGGATCCGCGAGGTGATGAAGTTCTCCGGCCGGCATCTCATCCTCCGCGGCCGGCTCCACCTGCTCCTCCACTTCCTCGAACGGCGGCCGAAGGGAATCCGCTACCGGAACGGTTCCGGACCGGTTCCCCGCGAGGCTGGCCCGGAAAACGAGAAAAGTGGGCCGGCGACCGGGGCTCGTGTTCAATAGGCGGCTTCGCGCCGGGCCCTTCCGGCCGCGACACCGGAGGACATCATCTCGCGCAAGTTCTTCATCACCACGGCGATCGACTACGTGAACGCCCTGCCCCACCTGGGGACGGCCTACGAGAAGATCGGGGCGGACGTGATCGCCCGCTACCACCGGCTCGCCGGTGACGACGTCTTCTTCCTCATGGGGAATGACGAACACAGCCAGAACGTCGCCACGGCGGCCAACCGGGAGGGCCTCGAACCCCTCGCGTACTGCGACTCCATGGAGCCGAAGTTCCGCGAGGTCTGGCGGGCGCTCGACATCTCCTTCGACGACTTCATCCGCACGACCCAGCCCCGGCACCACGACGCCGTGAAGGAGATCCTCCGGCGCGCCGAGGCCTCCGGCGATCTCTACAAGGGCCGCTACGAGGGCCACTACTGCGTCGGGTGCGAGGCGTTCGTCCCCGAAAAGGACCTCGTCGAGGGCGCCTGCCCCAATCACCGGAAGAAGCCCGAGTGGATTTCCGAGGAGAACTGGTTCTTCCGGCTGTCGAAGTACGCCGAGCCTCTGCGCCGGCACTACGAGGAGCACCTGGACTTCGTTCGCCCGGAGGCGTTCCGGAACGAACTTCTGGCGGTGATCACGGACGGCCTTCGCGACGTATCCGTCTCCCGGGAGGGCTCCACCTGGGGCGTCCCGTTCCCGCTGGATGACCGGACCCGCGTCTACGTCTGGTTCGACGCTCTCATCAACTACCTCACCGGCGTCGGGTTCGCCCGCGAGGACGACCGCTTCGCGAAGTGGTGGCCGGCCGACGTCCACGTCATCGGCAAGGACATCACCCGGTTCCACTGCCTCATCTGGCCGGCGATGCTCCTCTCCGCCGGCCTCCCCCTGCCGAGGACGGTCAACGTCCACGGCTTCATCACGGTGGAGGGGGGGAAGAAGCTGAGCAAGTCCCTCGGCACCGTGGTGGACCCGGTCGTCGAGGTCGCGGAGTGGGGCCCGGATCCCATCCGCTACTTCCTCCTGCGCGAGATGGCGTGGGGCCGCGACGGCGACTACAGCCAGACGCGAGTCGCCGAGCGCTACGAGGCCGATCTGGCGAACGACCTCGGCAACCTCCTGAACCGCGTTTTGAACATCGTCGAGAAGAACTTCGACGGGATCCTGCCCGTGCCGTCGGCCCCGCCGCCCGACGACCCGCTCCGCACATCGACGCTCGCCGCCGGCGCCGCCTACGCCCGCGCCATGGAGGATCTCGACCCCCAGGGCGCGATCCTCGCGGTATGGGAGGTCGTGGCGCGCGCGAATCGCTACGCCGACGAGCGCCAGCCGTGGAAACTCGTGAAGCAGCAAGACGGGCGCGAAGCGGCGGCTTCGGTGCTGTGGCACCTGCTGGAGGCCCTGCGCCACGTCGTCCTGCGTCTGTCGCCCGTGATGCCGCGGAAGATGGCCGAGGCCTGGCGGCAGCTCGGACTGGGAGAGATCGGTCCGTCGCGCCTTGCGGACGTTTCGGAGTTCGCTTTCCCCGGGGGCATCCGCGTCGCGCGCGGGGCCCCGCTGTTCCCCCGCCGGGACAAGAAGGAGTAGACCCGCTCATGGACATACTCGTCACGCGAATGCAGGGCGCCACGGTCAGCCAGGGCCCCATGGAGATCGTGGAGCGCAAGGGCCTCGGCCATCCCGACAGCCTGTGCGACGGCGCCGCCGAAGCCCTGTCCATCGCGCTGTGCCGGCACTACCTCGATCGGTTCGGCCGGATCCTCCACTACAACGTGGACAAGGCCGTCCTCATCGGCGGGGCCAGCGAGGCGAAGTTCGGCGGCGGCCGGATGACGGCGCCGATCCGGCTCATCTTCGTCGGCCGCGCCACGGAGAAATGGAACGGCGAGCGCGTCCCGGTGAAGGACATCGCGCTGAAGACGGGCCGGGAGTTCATCCGGTCCCAGCTCCCGTGGCTCGACGTCGACCGGGACCTGAAGGTCGAAATCGGGATCCGGCAGGGCGCCGTCGACCTCGTGGCGAACTACGACCAGGCCGATTTCGCCGCCAGCAACGACACGTCCCTCGGCGTGGGGTTTTCGCCCTTCACCGAGACGGAGACCGTGGTCCTCATGGTCGAGCGGTTCCTGAACTCCCCGGCGACGAAGAAGCGCCATCCGGAGTGGGGCCAGGACGTGAAGGTGATGGGCACCCGGGTCGGGAAACACGTGAACCTGACCGTGGCGCTGGCTTTCGTGGATCGGTTCGTGCCGGACATCGCGCGCTACGTCCGCAGCCGCGAGCAGGCGCGGAGCGAGGTCTACCGGGTGGCGAAGAAGCACACTTCCCTCGACCTCTCGGTGGACGTCAACCGCGCCGACCTGGACGCCGAGGGCTCGGTCTACCTGACGGTCACCGGCACCAGCGCCGAGGCCGGCGACGACGGGCAGGTGGGCCGCGGGAACCGGCCGAACGGCCTCATCACCCCCTACCGGCCCATGACGCTGGAGGCCGCCGCCGGCAAGAACCCCACGACGCACGTGGGCAAGATCTACAACCTCGCGGCCTGGGATATCGCGAAGAAGCTTTCGGCGCACGAGGGCGTGGAGGACGTCCACGTCTACCTCGTCTCCCGGATCGGCGCCCCCATCGCCGAGCCACGGGCCCTCGAGATCCGCGCGAAGTCGAGCCTCTCCACGAAGGACCTCAACGCCGCCGGCCAGAAGGTGGCGGCCACAGCGCTCAAGGCCATGCCCACCCTCTGGAAGAAGCTGCTCGGCGACAAGCACCGCGTCTGCTGACCCGAAAATCCGGGAAGAATGACCCTGGGTCATTCTTCCCGCCCTCGGGGGTGGGAAAGGCTTGGCGGGACGGGGGGGGCGGACCTAACTTGAGCGTCCGGACCGGAGACCCTGCGCCATGCCCAGCAAGCCGATGACCCTTCTCATCCTCTTCGTCGCTGTCGCCGGGGCCTATGGCCTCGCCCAGGTGGAGCGGAAGCGCGACGTCCCGTGGCTCCCTCCGCAGCTCGAGACGCTCATCGCCGCGATGCCCGGGGACGAGGCGCCGGTCCCCATCGCGCCCAACGGCACGGCCGGAGACACGCACCCTGGCGCCGTGCCCCCGAAGCCCGCACCCCCGAAGCCGACCCCGCCGAAGCCCGAGCCCGCTGTCGCCCACAACCTCGTATCCATCGAGGCGAAGGCCGCGGTGGCCCCGAAGACCGGGGACATGGACACGGTGGTGACACTGAAGATCGGGCCCGACGGCACCTATCTCCGCTATGGCAGCTTCGATCCGGGCTCCCTCGCCACGGTCTTCGGCTTCCTGAAGAAGGCCGGCTCCGCCAACCCCGAGTTCCAGCTCGTCATCGCCCCGGACAAGGCCACGCCCTGGAAGTACGTGTACTGGGCAATGGAACTCGCCCGGGAGAGCGGCGTCCACGACGTGGGCCTCGGCGTCACCGCCATGGAGGACAAGACCGCGCTCCCCGGGATGCAGATCTACGCCGCGCCGCAGCCGAAGGACCCCTACCTGCCCAACCCGGACTTTCCGGAGATACGCGTCGTCGTCACGATCAAGGCGGACGGCAAACCCTCCTGGACGGTGGACGGGAAGGAGGTCACGGGTCGGCAGGAGCTCTACTCGACGGCCGGCGGTATCAACTCCGAGTACGCGGAGATGCTGGACGACGCGGACTACGCGCGCAACCCGTCGAACACCCACTGGCTCGTTGTCGCCGGGCCGGACGTTCCGGCGAAGGACGTGATCCAGACGCTGGCCGCCCTTCGCCAGGCGTCGATCTACACGGTCCGTTTCGGCGGTGAGTTCCCGCCGAACCCCGGACTCGCGAAGTAGGACCCGTCCGATGCGGGCGATGGTCCTCGCGCGGCCTTCTCCCGCCGAGGACCGACCACTCGCGGCCGCCGAGTTGGCCGAGCCGCGCCCCGGTCCCGGCGAGGTCCTGATCGAGGTGGCCGCCTGCGGCGTCTGCCACACCGACCTCCACACCGTGGAGGGGGATCTGCCGCTCCCCCGCCTCCCGCTCGTGCCGGGCCACCAGGTAGTGGGCCGCGTCCTTGCCGCCGGCCCCGGCGCTCGCCGCCACGCGGCGGGCGACCGGGTGGGCGTGGCGTGGCTCGCCGGGACCTGCGGCGCGTGCGCGTTCTGCCGATCCGATCGGGAGAACCTCTGCGCGGCGGGCCGCTTCACCGGGCTCCACGTCGACGGCGGCTACGCGGAGCGCATGGTGGCCCGGGAGGACTTCGCCTTCCCGCTGCCCGAGGGCTTCTCCGACGAGGCCGCCGCCCCGCTCCTCTGCGCGGGGATCATCGGGTACCGGGCGCTGCGGCTCTCGGGGGCGGCTCCCGGAGGGACACTCGGCCTCTTCGGCTTCGGCGCGTCGGCCCACGTGACGATCCAGGTGGCGCGCCACGAGGGGATCCGCGTCTTCGCCTTCTCGAGGAGCGCGGAGCACCGCGCGCTCGCCGCGAGGCTCGGCGCGGAGTGGACGGGCTCCGCCGAAGAGACGCCGCCCCGCGCCCTCGACGCCGCGATCTGCTTCGCCCCCGCCGGTTCTCTCGTGCCGGTGATCCTCGGCCACCTCGACCGCGGGGCGACCCTCGCGCTGGCCGGGGTGACGATGACGAAGATCCCGTCCCTCGACTACGACCGCCTCCTCTACCACGAGCGGAAGGTGACGAGCGTCACCAACTTCACCCGCCGCGATGCCGCCGACCTGCTCGAACTCGCCGCGAAGATCCCCATCCGCACCGAGGTCTGCGTCTTCCCCCTCGCTGAAGCCAACGAGGCCCTCCTCGCCCTGAAGCACGGCCGCATCTCCGGCGCCGCCGTCCTCCGCTGAGGGGACGTACGTACCTTTTCACTTTTCTGCCCTGCGTCGGCCGCCGGTGGTCAACGTCACGCGGATCGGGACGGTGGATGTCGGCCGGTCGACCAGCGGGCCGGCACACTGCCGGGATGGCTCGTTCCGAGGGTGCTCGACGGGGTGGCCCTCGTCCTCGGCATCGGCGCCGGCCGGCAGCCCGTCGCCGAGGGGCCTCCGCGCACATGAGGGCTTACGCCGACGGGAAGCTAGCCCCGACTGCCCGGACAGCCGCCGGCCATCGGCACGCCGCGGCCGCCGAAGG
This sequence comes from Planctomycetota bacterium, assembly GCA_025459285.1. Lineage (GTDB taxonomy): Bacteria > Planctomycetota > JAJSAM01 > JAJSAM01 > JAJSAM01 > Prado167. Next base: position 13,542 of record JALOQY010000025.1, read on the forward strand.
CCGGGCCGATCTCCACCACCTCCGAGGTCACCGGGATGTCCACGCCGGCCTGCTCGAGGGCCATCCTCGTCAGCGTCTCGAGGCCGCCGCAGCATGGCACCTCCATCCGGAGGATCGTGATCGACCGCAGTCCCGCCCCCTTCGCCAGCGCCGCGAGCCGCGCGACGGACCGCTCCGGATCGTCGAGCTTGGGGCAGGCGATGGCGAAGGGCCGGCCGCGGAGCAGGTCCTCGTGGAACCTCGCGTGGGCGAAGCCCACGCAATCCGCGGCCAGCACGAGGTCCGCCCCCCTCAGGAACGGCGCGAGCGGCGAGAGGAGCGCGAGCTGCACTGGCCACTGCCGGAGGGGCGCGTTCTTCGCCGCGAGGTGGCGCTTCACGAGCGCCTCGTCGAAGGGCCGGACGTCGAGGTTCTCCACCGTGAGCGCCCCTTCCGGGCAATGGCCGAGACAGGCGCCGAGACCGTCGCAAAACCGGTCGTCCACGACCTGCGCCTTGCCGTTGACGATCTCCAGCGCCCCCTCGGCGCACGCCGAGACGCAGAGCCCACAGCCGTTGCAGAGCTCTTCATCGATCCGGATCATCGGTCGCTTCACGGGACACCTCCGTCGGTTGACGCGCGGATCCTACCCGCGACGGAGCCGCGGCGCCTTGACGCGGGTCAAAGGTCCGCGGTTTCCCCGGCCGCGAGATCCGCGAGACGGTTCGGGTCGAGCAGCGTGACCTTCGCCCCGCGCACCCGGATCACCCGCCGGTCCGCAAGTTTCCGCAGCGCCCGGGAGAGGGTCTCCTGCCGGGTCCCGAGCAGGGCGGCGAGTTCCACCTTGCGGATCGGGAGCATCACGGCGGCACCGGCCTCGGCCCCCTCCCCCGCGAGGTCGAGCAGATAGCGCGCGAGCCGGGCCGGCGCCTCGCGCAGGGCGAGGTCCTCCACCAGCGCCACGAGCTGGCGGATGCGCTGCGAGAGGCGGGCGATCAGGTTCGTGGCGATGGCCGGCCGCTTCGCGAGGAGCCGCTGGAACTCCCGCCGCGGCACGAGCACCACCCGCGAGTCGTCCACCGCGATCGCCGTGGCCGGGTAGCGTGCCCCCTCCTCCAGCGCCGCCTCGGCGAAGGGCTCTCCCCGGCCGTGCACGTGAAGCGTCTGCTCCTTCCCCGCCGGCGAGAGCTTCACGATCTTCACCTTCCCCACGAAGACGAGGAAGAAGCCCTCCGACGGCGCCCCCTCCAGGAACACCGGCTCCCCCTTCGCCACCACTCGCGGCACGACGATCCCGGCGAGCGCCGAGAGGTCCTCCCCGGGCAGTCCGCGGAAGAGCGGCGACCGCGAGAGCAGGTCGAGCAGAGCGCTGCGGTCGGCGATCGCCATGGCGCCCTTGTAGCGCCGGATCCGCGGCGGGTCAAAAAGCGGGGGGGAGCTTCCGCCCCCCCCAACCCGCCGACCGGGATCGATCAGAACTGTCCCGAGAACACGACCTCCCCGGCCTGGTTCCGCACCTCGTACTTCAGACCGGTCAGGTCCCGCGCCGTGAGCTGCAGGCGGAAGCGGCCCTTCGCGTCCGCGAGGAACCGCCGCGCCTCCACCATCTCGCCGGAGTCCGCGGGATCCTCGATGAAGAAGGCGTACGCGGCCCCGGGCTCGAGTTCGCCGAAACGGAACAGGAGCTTCATGAGGTCCCCGAGCCGGGACCGGACCTGCGCGCGGAGCCACGCGTGGCCGCCGTCTTCCGCGGTCGCCTCGGTCTTCGAGACCTTCACCCGCGGCGAGCCGAACACCGGCACTTCGCCGCCGAGGAGCGCCGCGCCCTCCGCGTCATACACCGTCACGGCGAAACCCGCGAGATCCGAGACCTTCTCCACGTCGCCGGGCAGGGCGTCCCCCGCGAGGGTGTCGTGGTCCCACATCGCGACGCCCCGGTCGTCCGCAGTCCGCTCCCCGAGGTCGATCGGCGTACCGCTGCCGTCGTCGAGCTCCGCACGGACCGCGTCGCCCGGGGTCAGCTCCATGACGTGGATCCGGAACCGCTCGCGAAGGCGGTCTGACCGGACCTCGACCCAGCCGAGGACGTTGTCGTCGGAGGCCCCCTCGGACCGGTCGAGCAGCACCCGCGACCTCTTCAGGTTGATCCAGCCCCGCCGCAGGCCGTCGCCGAGGATCCGGTCGGCGCCGCCGTTCCGGTTGCCGTTGTCGCCGGCGAAGGCCGCGCCCGCCGGCGCGTCTTCCGCTCCCCGAGCCACCCGGGCCGGGCCGGGGATCGCGAGGGCGGCAAACATCAGGATGGCCGAAAGACCGAGCATCGTACGCATGGTGGCATCTCCTTCAGGGTTTGAACTCCTGTCCCCCGGGAGATGCCGGAGGGCGACTCCGGATACAGGGCACCGGAAGAAATCGTTCCCCACGTATCAGCCGATCCCGGCGAGAATCAGGAGAGCAATGGGTCTCGGAGAGTCCCTGTCCCGGTATGTCGATGGTCGGAGCGCCGCGGCGCGCCGCGAGCTGCTCCGTGGAATCCCGGGACTCCTCGCCGAGGAGTCGGTGGAGGCCCTCAAGCGCGAGACCGAGGCGCGGCTTCGATCCTCGGTGGCCGCCGCGGAGCGATCGGCGCGCGCCGCGGAGGAGATCGCCGCCGCTCTCGGCACGCGAACCGCCCGAGCTCGGGCGCTCCTCGCCCGCGGCTTTCTCCACCACGGACGGGATCGCTACGACGAAGCCGCCGCGCGCTATCGCGAGGCCCGCGCGCTCTTCCTCGCCGCCGGTGACCGCGAGTCCGCCGACCGTGCGCTCCTGCCGCTCATCGACGCCCTCGCCCAGCTGACCCGGGACCGCGAGGCGAGAGAGACCGCCGCGCGGGCTCGCCGGGCCTTCCTCGCCCGCGGCGACCGACGATGGGCGGCGATGGTGGACATGAACCTCGGCAGCGCCCACCATCGGGCGGGCCGGTTCCCCGCCGCACTGCGCTGCCTCGACCGGGCGGCGGCCTTCCTCGACGCCGCCGGGGCAAGGGCTGGCGCGGCGGTGAACGACGTGAACCGGGCGAACGTCCTCGCCCTCCTCGGCCGGGCCGACGAGGCGCTGGCTCTCTACGGAAGCTCCGCGGCCTTCTTCCGGGAGCAGGGCCGCGAGGCCGCCGCGGCGCGCGCCGAATACAACGCCGCCACCGCCCGATTCGTCCGGGGGGACTTCGCCGGGGCCCTCGCGGCACTCGCCGGGGTGGAGGACTCCTTCGCCCGGGCCGACGACCGCCGCCACCTCGCGCTGATCGGCCTCGACCGCGCGGAGATCCTGCTGCGCCTCGGCAACCGCGAGGCCGCCGCGGAGGAGGCCCGCCGGGCCTCCGGGGCGTTCCGGAGGCTCGCCCTGCCCGGAGAGGCCGCGCTCGCCGCGGGTCTCGCGGCGATCGCCTCGGCGGAGACCGGCCCGCCCGGGCCGGCCCGCCGCCGGGTCGCGGCCGCCGCAAGGGCCCTCGAACGGGCCGGCTGGCGCGCCCACGCCGCGGGCCTTCGGCTCCACGAGGCGGCGCTGGCGCTCGCCGCCGAGGATCCCGCCGGCGCGCGCGGCCTCGTCCGTCGCGCCCGCCCGGCGCTCGTGCGCGCCGCCCTTCCCGACCGGCTCGCCGTCGCCCGCCTCCTCCTCGCGCGGTCCGCGGAGTCACTCGGCCGGCCGCGGGAGGCCCGGCGCGCCTTCGGGGCAGTCCTCGACGAACTGCGGGCTCTCCCGCTTCCGTGGATCACCTGGCGCGCCCGTCACGGTCTCGCGCGCCTCGCCGCCGCCGCCGGGGACCGCCGCGGGGCCAGGCGCCACTTCACCGCCGCGATCCGCGACCTGGAGGCGGTGCGCGACGCGCTCGCGGGGGACGAGGTGCGGGGAGGACTCGCCGAGGACGGGGTCCCGCTCTACGATGACGCCGTGCGGTTCCTGCTGGCCGGGAAGGGTGCGCATCGATCCGAAGAGGCCTTCGCCCTCCTCGAACGCGCCCGGGCCCGGACCCTCCTCGCCGGCCTCCCGGCGATCCCCCCGGCCGCGCGGGCGGCGGCGGACCCGCGCGTGGCGGCGGCGCTCGAGGAGTTGCGCCGACTCCAGTCCCGCGTGGCCGCCGCGCTCGCGGGCGCCCGGGAGCCCGGAGCGCGCGGCCCGGCCCCTCCCGTGCTCCGGGCCGCCGGCCTCCGCGCCGCGGACCGCCGGGCGAGGGCCCTCACCGCCCGGGTGGAGGCGGCGGCGGGACCCGGCGTCCTCCCCCACCGGCCGGAGATGCCGGCGGTCCGTTCGCTCGCCGGCTGCCTCGGCCCGGACGAGGCGGTCCTCGCCTACGTCGCCCTCGACGGGCGGCTCGCGGCCTTCGTGCTGGGCGCGGACGGTCTCTCGGGCCCCCGCGACCTCGGCCCGGTCGAGAACGCCGAGCGGATCACCGCCGACCTGCGGACCGACCTCGCCTCCCGGCCGGCCCACCCGGCCTTCGCGGAGTCGTCCCGCCGGGGAACGGAGCGCCGGCTCGCCCTCCTCGGCGATCTCCTCCTCCGCCCTCTTCTGCCTCTGCTGCCCCCCGGCGCGATCCGGGTCGTGCCTCGCGGCGGCCTTCACGGCGTGCCGTTCCACGCGCTCCTCCTCGACGGGACGCCTTTCGGCGACCGCCGGGAGGTCTCCGTCCTGCCCTCCGCCGGTTCCCTCTTCGTGGCCCGCGCGCGCCGCGTCCGGGGACGCGGACCGCTGGCGGTGCTCGGCATCCCCGACGAGCGCGCTCCCCGCGTGCGCGACGAGTGCGCCGAACTCGCGACGCTGCTGCCCGGCGCGGAGGTCACCTGCGGCCCGGAGGCCGATTCCGCGAGACTCACGGCCGCCGCCGCGCGCGGCGCCCGGATCCTCCACGTGGCCACCCACGGCCTCTTCCGCCCGGAGGTCCCGCACCTCTCGGCGTTCCTCCTCGCCGACGGCTGGTTCGGCCTCGCCGGCGCCTACGGCCTCCCGCTCTCCGCCGACCTCGTCTTCCTGTCGTCGTGCGACGGGGGACTTGGCGGATCGCTGCGGAGCGGGGAGTCCCTCGGTCTCGCCCGGGCGCTGCTCCTCGCCGGTGCCGGCGCCTTCGTGGGAGCGCTCGGACCGGTGCGGGACGAGGCCGCGGCGACGTTCACCGGCGCCTTCTACCGCGCTCTGGTCACGGGCGCTTCGATCAGCGAAGCCCACCGCGCCGCCGTCCGCGGGACGCGCGAGCGGTTCCCCCATCCGGCGGATTCCGCGCTGTTCACGGTTCACGGCGATGGCGCCCTGCGCCCGCTCGGAGATCTTCCATGAGACGCCTCGGACTCCTCTTCTTCCTTGCCGCCTTCGCCCTCCCGGCCGCCGGGGGCGGCGCCGACCTCTCCGGCGCGAAGTACCGGATCCGCGGCGACCTCCGGGCCGGCGCGGGGGAGACCGACGTGCTCTCCTTCGTGGGCGCCGCGGGGAGCACCCTTCGCCTCCGCCTGGCCTACGACTCGGGCGATATCGAGCCTTCCCTGCGCCTCGTGGGGCCCGGCGGCGAGGTCATCCTCATGGAGAAGCGCGCGAAGGGCGAGATCCGGATCGCGCGGCGTCTCCCGGAGGACGGCATCTACCGGCTCGAGGTCGGCGGGGATGGCACCGGCGTCTACGAGGCGACCGCGTCGCTGCGCCACCCACGGCGGATCCGAAGGGCCTTCGACCTCGGGAGCGATAACGGCGTCCGACGCTTCTCCTTCGCCGTCCCCGGGCCGGCGCGGATCACGGAAATCGCGGCGCGGGCCCGGCGGGGCTCGGTCCGGTTCGTCTCCCTGAAGGGGCCGGGAAACACACCCGTGGCCGTCCAACCGGTTCCCGGCGCGGGAGGATTCGCTCTGCGGGTGACGGAGCCCTCCGGACCCGGAGTCCACGAGCTCGCCGTGCAGGGCTCGGGCGCGGCGACGGTGACGGTCCGGTTCTCCTTCGACCGGCCCCTTCTCGCCGAGGTCGACCTCCGGGACGGGACCGAGCCCAAGCCCGCGCCCGGCCCCGCGAGCGGCCGCGCCGGCGAAGTGCTCGTGAAACTCTCCGGCGGCGCGCGGCTCGACCGGTTCATCGAACGGTACGGTTCCCTCCTCCTCGGGGAGATCCCCGGCACGGGGTACGCCCGCTGCCGTGTCCCTTCAGGACTCTCAGACTCCGAATTTCTCGACCTTCTCGGTGCCGACCACGATGTCGTCGGCGCCGAGCGGAACCTCCTCGTCGCCGTGCCCGAGGGGAGCCAGTCCAGCCTCCCGGTCCTCGACGATAACCTCGACGAGGTGGGCGTGCTCTTCCAGCCCGCGGCGGACCGCATCGGGCTTCCCGCGGCGCACCCCCTCTCGGAGGGCGACGGCATCGTGATCGCCGTGGTGGACACGGGCGTCGATCCCGACCACCCCTTCTTCGCCGGGCGGGTCCTGCCAGGCGTCGACCTCGTGGGCGGGGATGAGGACGCCCGGGAGGAGCGCGACTTCGCCGACAACGACGGCGACGGCCTCTTCGACGAGGGCTACGGCCACGGCACATTCGTCGCCAGTCTCGCCCTCGTCGCCGCGCCGGGCGCCATGATCCTGCCGGTGCGGGTGCTGGACAGCGACGCCACCGGTGACTCCGCGACGGTGGCCCTCGGGATCGTGATGGCCGTGGACCGAGGTGCGGACGTCGTGAACCTCAGTCTCGGTTCCACGCTGCCGATGGAGGTGGTCCGGGAGGCGATGCGGTACGCCGACGACCGCGGCGTGCCGGTGGTCGTGGCGGCGGGGAACGAGGCCGACCAGCTGCTCTTCCCCGCTCGGTACGCGCTCGCCCTCGCCGTGACGGCCACGGACCTCGCCGGCGTGGCCGCCCCCTTCACGAGCTTCGGCTCGCAGGCGGACCTCGCGGCGCCCGGGGTCGATCTCGCGGGGCCCCTCCCACCTGACCTCGGCGCGCTCTACGGCCGGTGGTCGGGGACGTCCTTCGCCGCGCCCCTCGTCTCCGGATCGCTCGCCCTCGTGATGCGGAGGTTTCCCATGTTGAACGGGCGCCAGCAGGTCAACCGGCTCCTCGACAACGTGGAGGACATCTCGCTGCTGAACCCTCAGATCGACCTGGGCCGGGGCCTCGTCCGTCCGGATCAGGCGGTCCGGTAGCAGCCCGTCGCCGGGGGGCTTTTGCGCGCGTGAGGGCTCCGGTCGACGGGCTGCCAATTCCTCCCCCCGGCCGCCCGGAGGGTCACGCCGGCGGCTGGGGATCGCGGAGCGGGACCTGCACGAGGTCCGACCCCAGGACCAGCGAGAGCCGGTCGGCGCCGGAGGGCACGCCGCGGCAGATGGCCTCGCCGAGATCGTCGAGGGGTGTCTCGCCGAGTGTCTTCCCCGCCCGTTCGAGCCGGGCGACGCCCCCGTCCCCGGGGAGATTCCCGTCCCGCGCCGCGACG
>JALOQY010000283.1 GCA_025459285.1 Planctomycetota bacterium
CGACTCGGTCGCCGGAGAGGGTGACCCGCAGCGGCGCGCCGTTCCCGACGACGGGCGGGAAGACCACCTCTTCGGCGCCCTCGGGGAAGGGGATCGTCTCGCGGAAGGCGCCGTACGGCCCCTCCTGCACGCAGGCCGCGATGACCCGGCCGGGCGCCGCGCCCTTGCGGCGGACGGTCAGGGCGCCGTCCTTCCCGGCGGTGACCGAGAGTTCGACCCGGACGGGGCGCGCGAGCCACGGCGGGGTCGCCGGGTCGCCCAGCAGGGCGAAGGAGAGGCGCAGGAAGCCGAGCGGGCCGACGCCCGTGGTCACCTCGGCCCGCATGGCGGAGAGCGCCTCCCCGAGAGTGCGGGCGCTCCCCGTGAAGAGGTGGTCCCAGAATCGCCGCTCCAGTCCGAGGGAGGTCGTGAAACAGGTGTTCGTGGAGCCGACGAACGCCGCCGCGCCGCCGGCGGGGGAGAGGAGCATCTTCTCGCTGATCCCCTCCTTCGTGAACTGGTTCGAGTAGCAGCCGTTGCTGAAGAAGAGACAGGGCCGCTCGGCGTTCGCGATCTCGCCGACGTTGCCGGTGTCGATGGCGCCGTTCGGCAGCGACAGGTTGTAGGTGAAGGAGTGGTGGTAGTGGGAGACGATCCCCGCCCCCTCCGAGAGGGCCCGGATCACCTCCGTCGGCCCGCCCTCGACGGTGAAGAAGTCCGCCCGGAAGCCCGCCGGCTCGAAGTGCTTCGCGAAGAGCTCGCGGTAGTGCTGGTCGGCGTCTCCCTCGATGAAGACCTTTCCGCCGAGGAACACCGCGCGATCGAGGTACTCGAGGTGCATCGGGCGCTCGTAGAGGAGGACCTTCGAGACGAAGGCCTCGACCTCCCGGACGTCCTCGGCGGGGACGCGCCCCACGTGGACGCGGGCCGCGAGGTCCGGGCGGTCGTCGTCCCCGGGCTCGGCCTCCCCGATCCGGGCGTCGGCGTCGGCGTTCCACTCGCCGTCGAGGCAGCCGAAGTAGCCCTCGACGGCGTAGGGCTCGCCGTAGTGGACGTTCTCCCCCCGGATGGGGAACGGCGCCAGGCGCGCGGGCAGGAGTTCGCTGTCGGCCCCGAGCAGCAGGTAGCGCAGGCCATGGCTCCCGGAGAGGTACCGGACGAAATTCCGGAGTCGTTCCGGGAAGTCCCCTCCGCCGAGGAGTGCATCGCGTGTCACTTCCTCCACGGTCACCACCTCGCAGACGAGCCCGAGGTCCCGGCGGTGGCGGACCAGCGGCTCGAAGGCCGGCGCCAGCTCCGCCGTGGTGACGAGCAGCCAGTCCACCCGTCCCGCCATCGAGGAGGGCGTGAACCGCAGGTACGGCTCGAACCCCGCCTCGGACGGCGGAAGGTCCCGGACGGCCGGCCCGCCGGCGACGATCGCCGAAAGGAGGAGGAGTGCGGTCAGCGGCGGCGCGGTCGTGCGGGCGTTCATCGGCCGGAGGGCCGGCGGTCGCCGGCCGGTGCGGGCAGCGCGGTCGCGCCGTAGCCGCCGGCCTTCGGCTGGAGGACGCGGACCGGGCCGTCGCCGGGGGGTGAGAGGCGGGGGTCGAGGCCGAATACCCCGCCGGTCTCGGACACCGGCAGTTCGGGCCGGCTCTCCGCCGGGCGGTCCTCGCAGTACCAGTAGTTCTCCGTGAAGACGAAGGTCTCCGGCGCCGTGCGGGGGCCGACGTTGACCACCACCGCCACCTCGGCGCGCCGGAAGACCACCAGGTTGCGCTCGAAGCGGCCGTTGCGGCAGGGGGCGAAGCCGGGCTCCGTGGTCTCCGTAAGGATCCGCAGGATCCACTTGCCGGGCCGGAGGATCGTGTTGAACCGCACGATCGCGCCGTCGACCCCCACGAAGGCGATCGGCGCCTGGCTGCCGGTGAAGACCGAGCCCTCCACGGTGATGTCCTTCGCCTCGTACTTCGCGTCCCGCGGCCGGAAGTAGTCGAGACCCGTGGAACCGCCGAGGTTCACGGCGCGGCTCCCGGCGTCCTCGAACCGGCAGCGGCGCACGATGATGTCGCGGGAGCCGCCCTTGGCCTGCACGCCGGCGCTCGCGGTGAACCCGGCCTTCCCCCGGAGCACGCAGTCCTCGATGAGGCCGCGGTGGCAGCCGACCATGTCGATCCCCTGTCCGCCCCAGCCCTCGATCCGGCAGTCGCGCACCACGAAGTCGTCCGCGCCGGAGAGCTTGATCCCGTCGCAGTTGCCCCGGGGGCCGATGTCGAGGACGCGGATCCCCGCGAGTTCGATGTGGCGCGAGGGGGTGGCCGGGTCGCCGCCGTCGTCGATGTTGACTCCGTTGCCGCGCTGGCCCCGCACCACGAGGTTCGCGAGCTTCAGGTGTTCGCAGGCGGAGAGCTGGATCGCCACGTTCCCGCCCTCGAACACCGGCGGGTCGGCGGGGTCCGCGCCCTCGAGGACGACCGGTCGTTCCTTCGTCCCGCGGATCCTCGCCGCCGAAACGCCCGGACCATAGCGGCCCGGCGCGATCCGGATCACCGTCCCGGGTCCTGCGGCGCGCAGGGCCGCGTGGAGGGACGCATCGTCCTTGACCCGGACCGCTTCCGGCGCGGCGCCGCCCGAACCGGCGAGAACGAGCAGCGCCAGCGCCGCCTGTCCGGCACGGAGGAACCCCATCCGCTCAGGCGTCCCGGCGCTCGACGACGCGCCAGTCCTTCCCGGTCTTGTCGTCGGAGGTCGTGTCGACGATCAGGTGGAGGATCCGCAGGCCGGGGTGGGGACTCTTCAGGTCCGCGAGGTCCACCGGCTCGAACTTCGCCACGTTGTTGTCGTAGGCGCTCTCGGTGAGGGCGTTCGACTCGTAGTTCTCCTTCGTCCGGCGGAGGATCCGGGCGATGGAGACCTCCCGCGGGCAGCGCGTCTGCTGGATGACGAGGAGCTTCCCGTGGTCCGCGGCCACTTTCGCCGCGCGCCGCCGCAGCGACTGGCGGACGAAGGTCGCGTCGAGGATGACCCCGGCGCCCGCGGCGGCCAGTCCGTCGGCGCGCCGGAACATCTCCTCGTAGACGAGCTTGCGCTTGTCCATGTCCGCCGCGACCTTTTCGTCGAAGATGTCCTCGTTCGCGAGGACTTCCCGCCGGATCAGATCGGAGCGGAGGATCGGGTAGCCCTTGAGCGCCGCGATGACCTCCGTGGTCTCGGTCTTGTAGGAGGCAGGCAGGCCGCAGGCGATGAGCACGGGGTCGGGGCGAAGGTGGTCGCTCATGTAGGCGAGGAACGGCTCGTTCATGGGGTGTCCTTTGCGCGAGGGGATGTCCCATTTCTACCACTCCCGGCGGCGGGCTCCACGTCCCGCCGACGCCGGGCCGGAATTCCACGACCGCGACCCCCCGGTCCGGGGATGATGACCCCCGGACTCCATGGGAGGGAGCGGCGATGACACGGACGATCCTGGGGGTGCTTCTCTCTTGCGGGCTGGCGGTGGCCTTCGGCTGCCAGACCGGTTCCGGTGTGCTGACGGGTCTCGGCGGCGACGCGGCGAAGCTCGGGGCGAACATCCCCCTCGAGGTGGAACTGCCGGGGGTGCCGGCCGGCGAGGCGGAGTTCGACGCGGTCTGGGCCGGGCTACGCGAGTCGCCGCAGGGCGCGATCGCCGGCTTCGTCCTGGCCGCCCTCATGATGGAGCGGGACGCGGCGGCCGGCCAGCGGTGTCTCCTGAAGGTCGTCACACCGGAGCAGCTGAACAGCAGCGGCCGGCCGGGCGCCTCGCTCGCCTACGGCATCCAGCAGCTCGCCGGACGCGCCGCGATCGCGCGCTCCTACGTGGCGGGCACGGCGCCTCCGGCGTACGCGCTCCCCGCCTCGCCGTTCCGGGTCGTGTGCTACGGGGACGCCTCGGGCCAGACGCAGGCTCCCGGCCGGGTGAAGCTCTTCGTGGCCTGCTCCGGGGCCGACAGCCGCCGCCCCGTCACGCTCGCCGAGACGGCCGGAGGCTTCCGCGTCGCCGAGGGCTCGAGCCTCTGGCTCGGCGTGCGCTGAAAATCCGGGAAGATTGACCCTGGGTCATTCTTCCCGGGTTATGCTCGGGGCTTCCCCGATTCCGGAGATGCCCCTTTGCGTACTGCCATCGCCCTGTCCGTCCTCCTGCTCTTCGCCCTGGCCGGGATGGCCGGCGAGAGCGGCGCCGTGACCACCTCCTCGGGCCTCGTCATCGAGACCCTCTCGCCCGGGACGGCCGGCACGCGGCCCGTCCCCGGGGACCGCGTGAAGGTCCACTACACCGGTCGACTCACCGACGGGAAGAAGTTCGACTCCTCGCTGGATCGGAACGAGCCGTTCTCCTTCGTCCTCGGAGCGGGCGAGGTGATCCGCGGCTGGGACGAGGGCGTCGCCCTGATGGACGTCGGCGCGAAGGCCCGGCTCACGATCCCGCCGGCCATCGCCTACGGGGCGGCGGGGCGCCCGCCGGTGATCCCGCCGTCGGCGACGCTCGTCTTCGAGATCGAGCTCCTCGAGGTCCGGCGGGCCATGCCCTTCCGCGCCCCGGACCCCGCCAAGCAGACGAAGACCGGCTCCGGGCTCGCCTATGAAGTGGTGAGCGAGGGCGAGGGCGCCGCTCCCCGCGCGGACCAGGGCGTCACGCTCCGGTTCGCGGTGTTCAACCTCGCGGGGAAACCGGTGGTCAGCAGCGCGACGATCGGCCAGGACATCGGCGGACCCCTGCCGAAGCTCCGGCTCGGACCGTTCCTCCCGAGGTTCCTGCCCGAGGTCGCGGCCGCGATGAAGCCGGGCGCGCGGGTCCTCTGCGTGGTCCCGCCGGAACTCGCTTTCGGCTCCGAGACCGTCTCGCCGAACCTCCCGGGTGGTTCGGTCTCGATCTGGATCCTCGAACTCGTGCGGGTGAGCGACGTGCCCGCCTTCGGTCCGCCGGAGGGCGTCGAACCCCGGTCCACGGAGAGCGGTCTCCGGTACACCGTCGTCCGCGAAGGCGCCGGCCGGACGCCGAAGGCCACGGACACGGTGAAGGTCCACTACACGGGCTGGCTGGCCTCCGGAGAGGTCTTCGACTCCTCCCATGCCCGCGGGGAGGCCATCGAGTTCCGGCTCGACCGGGTGATCCCGGGCTGGACGGAGGGGCTCATGCTCATGAAGGAGGGCGGAGTCTACCGGTTCGAGATCCCCGCCGGACTGGCCTACGGATCGAGGCCCCCGCCGGGCTCCGGCATCCCGCCGAACGCGCCACTCATCTTCCTCGTGGAGCTCATCGCGGTGAAGTGAGGTGATCCCGTGAGTCCTGAGAGCCAACTCCATCGTGTCGTGCTCCTGCCCGGCGACGGCATCGGTCCGGAGGTGACCGCCGCCGTGAAACGCGTCTTCGCGGCGGCCGGGGCGCCCGTGGAGTGGGAGGAGCACGCGGTGGGTCTCGTGGCCCTCGCCGCGGGCGGGGAGCTCCTCTCGGAGGAGACGATCGAGGCGATCCGGCGGGTGAAGGTGGCGCTCAAGGGGCCGATCACCACGCCGGTGGGCGAGGGGCACGCATCCGTCAACGTGACGCTCCGGAAGAGACTCAACCTCTACGCCGCGGTGCGGCCGGTCCGCAGCTTCACGGGCGTCACCACGCGGTTCGAGGGCCTCGATCTGGTCATCATCCGGGAGAACACGGAAGGGCTGTACAGCGGCGTCGAGAACCAGGTGACCGACGGGGTGGTGATGAGCATGAAGGTGGCGACGGAGCTGGCCTGCACGCGGATCTCGCGGTGGGCCTTCCGCTTCGCCACCCGCCGCCGGCGCCGGAAGATCACGGTCTTCCACAAGGCCAACATCATGAAGATGTCCGACGGCCTGTTCCTCCGCTGCGCCCGGAAGATCCACCAGGAGGAGTACCCGAACATCGAGTACCAGGAGACGATCATCGACGCCGGCTGCATGAAACTGGTCCAGGACCCGACGCAGTTCGACGTCCTCCTGCTCGAGAACCTCTACGGCGACGTGGTGAGCGACCTCTGTGCGGGCCAGGTGGGGGGGCTCGGCGTCGTACCCGGGGCGAACTTCGGCGACGACCTCGCCGTCTTCGAGGCCGTGCACGGTTCGGCCCCGGACATCGCGGGCCAGGGGCTCGCGAACCCGCTCGCGCTCCTCATGTCGGGCGTGATGATGCTGAACCACCTCGCGGAGACGCGGGATGACCCGCGGTGCCGCGCCTCCTCGGACCGCATCAAGGCGGCCTACGACCGCGCCCTCTCCGAGGGACAGAAGACGCGGGATCTCGGCGGTACGCTGGGGACCGAGGCCTTCGTGGACGCGCTCATCGAGCGGATGCCTCGAGTCTGAGAATTAATCTCACTGGACAGAAGGGCTCTCCTGCTATCCTCGCGTCTCTCGGGCCCCGACATGGTTGCTCAGCAGCTTGGCCCTGCTGCTCGGGGCCCTCGAGGTCCGGACCTCGCCGGACCGCGGTGACGTGGAGAAGATGGACGGCGCCTTCGAGGCTCACGAGGCCGCGGCCGCCGATCTCCTCGTCGCGCTGCGGTCCGCGCTCGGTTCCACCCGGGACGCCACGGACAAGCGCCGACTGGCCGTGTCGATGAAGGCGCTGGGTGAGCTGGAGAAGACGATCCGCCGAGCGCGCGGCGTCGTCGCGAAGTTCCTGCGCCTGCTCTGATCGGCACCGCCGGACGCTCATCCCCTTCGGGCCCGTCGAGCCCTCACGGTCCGGGTCGTGCGGTCCGCGCGGCGATCGAGGAAGCCCGGGCGCGCGTCGCCGCGGCGATCGGCGCGCACGACGACGAGATCGTCTTCACCAGCGGGGGCACGGAGGCGAACAACCTCGCCATCCGGGGCGCGGCCCTCGGCAACCGCGAGCGGGGGCGCCTCCTCGTGACCTCCGCCGTGGAGCACCCGGCGGTGGGGGAGGTCTGCGACGGTCTCGGCCCCGAGGGCTTCCGCACCATCCGCGTTCCGGTGGACCGCACCGGCCTCGTCGATCCCGGCGAGGTGCGCCGGGCGGCGGCGGGCGGCGCACTCCTCGTCACCGTGATGCACGCGAACAACGAGGTCGGGACCCTCATGCCGATCCGGGAGATCGCGGAGGCGGCCCGTGCCGCCGGGGCGATTGTCCACTCCGATGCGGCGCAGTCGATCGGCAAGGTGCCGGTGTCCGTGGACGACCTCGGCGTGGACCTCCTCTCCATCGCCGGCCACAAGCTGTACGGCCCGAAGGGTGTCGGCGCGCTCTACGTCCGGCGGGGCGTCCGGCTGACGCGGATCCTCGACGGCGCGGGTCACGAGGGGGGCCGCCGCCCGGGTACCGAGAACGTCCTCGGCATCGTGGGGCTCGGCAAGGCCATGGAGCTCGCGGCGCGGGACCTCGCGGAGCGCGCCGAGCATTCGCGCGTCCTCCGGGATCGCCTGCACGAAGGCCTCGCGGCCCGGATCCCCGGTCTCCTGCGCCACGGCCACCCCGAGCGAACGCTCCCGAACACGCTGTCGGTGAGCTTCCCCGGGGTCACCGGCCCCGCGCTCCTCGCGGCGGCGGGCGGCCTCGCGGCCTCCGCCGGCGCGGCCTGCCACTCGGGAACGGTCCACGTCTCCGCGACGCTCGCCGCCATGGGCGTGCCGGCGGAACGGGCCGTGGGAACGGTGCGGCTGTCCACCGGAATGCTCCTCACGGAGGAGGAAGTCGAGCGGGCGATCGGGATTCTCGTGAAGGCATACGCCCATCTCTCTCTTCCCTTGGGCGGGGAAAAGAGCCACAATTGAGTTCGATCCCCTTCGGGGGATGGCCGAAACGGAAAGCGACTCCTCTGGAGGAAGACATGGGTATCCAGTTCTACGACGTCCGCAAGCGGGCCAAGGTCGACGTGCCCGAGACGCAGATCCGCAAGAAGAAGTACGAGCGCGAGACGAAGGCCGGCGCGGTCCAGATCCGCTTCGCCCTCGTCGCCGAGTACCAGGGCGCGAAGCTCACGAAGTTCGTGAGCGAGAAGGACTGGAACGCGATCCAGGCGCCCCTGGCACAGTAGCGGGCAGTCGGGGCCGCGGACGATCTCTGCGGTGTGACCCCCTTGCCCCGACAGGCTGCTAGGCGAGGAGCGAAGGGCGGTAGCCCTCGGGGGGGGCGAAGCCGAGGAGGCGGAGGACCGTGGCCGCCACGTTCGAGAGGCCCGGCGACTCGACCCCCTCGGCGAGCCTCTGGCTCCCCGGGCCGCGCGGGTCGAACACGAGGAACGGCACGGGATTCAGCGTGTGGGCCGTCTTCGGCTGGGGGCGACCGTTCGCGTCGACGAGAGGCCCCTTCGTCTTCCGGTCCGTCATGATCATCTCGTCGGCGTTCCCGTGGTCCGCGGTGACCACGAGCAGTCCGTCCATCGCCGTGACGACCGCCACGAGCCGGGCAAGGCACAGGTCCACCGCGGCCACGGCGGCCATCGCCGCGGGCAGGTGGCCGGTGTGGCCCACCATGTCGCCGTTGGCGTAGTTCACGCGGGCGAAGCGGTGGCGGCCCGTGCGGACTTCGTCGAGGAACGCGTCCGTCACCTCGGCGGCCTTCATCCACGGACGCTCCTCGAAGGGGACCTGGTCGCTCCGGATTTCGAGGTGGGTCTCCAGCGCCGAGCGGCGGACTTGGGCCTCGTAGCGGGCGGTGCGCACGGTCTCCGCCGGTACTTCCACGTAGCGGCCCTTCGCGGGATCGAGGAGTCCGGAGCAGTTCCCGTTCCAGAAGTAGGTCACGTGGCCGTACTTCTGGGTTTCGGCCGCGGCGAGCTGGCGGACCCCGTTGGCGCAGAGGTACTCGGTCAGCGTCCGGTCGATGGCCGGGGGCGAAACGAGGAACCGCCGCGGGATGTGCAGGTCGCCGTCGTACTCCATCATCCCGGCGTAGAGCACCCGCGGGCGCCGGACCCGGTCGAACCGTGAGAAGCCGTCCTCCTCGAAGGCCCGCGTGATCTCCACGGCCCGGTCGCCCCGGAAGTTGAAGAATACGACCGCGTCGCCGTCGAGGATCGG
>JALOQY010000284.1 GCA_025459285.1 Planctomycetota bacterium
ACGGCGGACCGGCCGGACGCTGACCTCGGGGACGGGATCTGCGACGCCGACCTCGACACCCCGGGCGAGCAGGTGACGCTCCGGGCCGCCGTCCAGCACACCAACGCCACCCCCGGTTCCGATGTGATCCGCCTCCCGGCGGGGACGTACGCGTTGACCATCGGCGGCTCCGGGGAGAGCGCCGGGGCGACGGGTGACCTCGACCTCACCGATGACGTGTCGATCTACGGCGCCGGGCCGGACGTGACGATCGTGAACGCGAAGAAGGCGAAGGACCGCGCCTTCGACATCCACACCGCGGTCGTCGCGCGGATCCAGGGGCTCGCCATCACCGGCGGCCGCGCTCCGGAGGAGGAGTCCGGCGGAGGGATCCGCAGCGCCAACGGCCTGGTGGCCATCGAGGACTGCGTCATCTCGAAATGCCAGGCTTCCGACGATGCCGGCGGGTTCGACATGAGGGGCGGCACGTCGACCCTCACGCGCGTCTGGCTCACGGGCAACAAAGCCGGCGACGACGGCGGCGCCATCGACCAGGACAACGGGACGCTGACCCTCGTCGACTGCGCGCTGACGAGGAACTCCGCCGGGAGCGAGGGCGGCGGGATCGAGAACTCCGCCGGCACGCTCTCCATGACCAACTGCACGATCAGCGGGAACAAGGGCAAGGCGAACGCGGGAGGCATCTCCGTCGAGGAGTCCGGCACCCTTCTGATGACGAACTGCACCGTGGCCTTCAACAAGGCGAAGAGGGCCTCCGGTATCGCCACCACGGACCTCGTCTACGGAGACGGCGCCGTCACCTCGCGGAACTCGATCTTCGCCCGCAACGGCAAGGGCAATGCGGACCAGCCGATCGGCACGGCGGGCGGCAATCTGGACGACGGCACGACGCTCGGTTTCGGGATCGCCGACCTGAGCGGGCAGGATGCGCGGCTCGGGAAGCTCGCGATGAACGGCGGCATCGGCCCCACCCACGCGATCCCCGCCGAGAGCCCGGCGGTCGGCCTGGCCGTCCTCGGCTACCCGCCCGAGGACCAGCGCGGCGTCCCGCGCACCGCCCCCGTCTGCGCCGGGGCATATGAGCTGACCGTCAACTGATCGGACGCCGGGCGGGGCGCGGGATCGGCCGGCGCCGGGTCGCGGAACGGCCCGGCAATCGCCCGTTCGGGCGCCGGCAGTGATATCATTTGGGGATCATGACCTCGCGCGGGTCGGTCCTCGCCGTCGTCGCCCTCCTCCTGGCGTCGCTTCCCGCGGCGCGGGCCGAAGAACCGCGCGCGCCGGGGAAGGTCGTCTTCTCCGACGGGAGCTTCCTCGCCGGGGCGATCCGCACCACCGAAGGGAAACCGCTGCGCCTCATCGAGGGCGGCACCGCCCGCCGCCTCGATCTCGCGGTCACCGAGATCGCCCGCCTCACGATCCGGGTCACCCACGAGGAGGAGTACCGGGTCTGGCGCTGGGTGGAGGACGGCTCCCGCGAGAAGGTCTTCACCGGGGAGACCTACCCGAAGCGGGAATTCGAGACCGAGGTCACCCTCGTGAACGGGGAGACCCGCCGGGGCAGCCTCGTGGCCGTCCTCTACGTCTACGAGGAGGGCTCGGAGAAGCCGCGGAAGGTCATCCTGAAGGACAAGGACCAGGGTGAGGTCGGCCAGACCCTCGCCGACCGGCGCTACGTGGAGGCCGTGGAGTTCGCGACCCCGCCGGCCCCGGAGGGCTCCACCGGCCTCTGGCTCGCCATCGATCCCCCGGAGCTGCTCGTCGCCGCACATGCCATCCCCCGCGACCGCCTCCGCTCCGTGGAGGGCGCCCGGACCACCGGCGGCGGGAGCGCCATCTTCACCGGCCTCCTCCCCGGGGTCTACGATCTGGCGGTGGTGACGGAGCGCGCCATCTTCCTCGCGCTCTCCCTCGGCGCGGAGGGCGAGGAACCGCTGGCCGGGAAACCCCTCGAGGAGATCTCGGCCCGCGCGGAGGAGATCGAGGACTTCTTCACGAAGCACGAGGTCCTTGCCGGGGTGAAGACCGCCGACCGGGTCCGCGCGGTGGTGTGCTCGACGCGGGAGGAGCCGACCTCGATGGGCGGGGAACGGACCTTCCGCCGCTTCGAGATCTGGGCCTTCCGCCGGGGCGGCGACCGGTGGCTCGTGGACGCGCGTTTCTTCCTCTGCCGCGACCACGGCGAGGCCCTCCCTCCCCCGCCGCGGATCGTCCTCGCCCCGGAACTGGCGGGCCACCGTGTCGATAAGGGTACGATCGAGGTCAGGTTCGCGGTCCCGGAGGAGTACCGATGAGCGGCTACGATCGCATCATCTCCGCCGTGCGCTCGGCCCGCGCGGCGATCCGGCGGACCGACTGCCTCGCCGGCCTCGGCTTCACCGCACTGGCCGCGGGGCTCGCCGTCGTCGCCCTCGTCCTCCTCGACAACCTCTTCTACTTCTCCGTCCTCCCCCGGGTCGTCCTGCTCGCCGCCGCCGCCCTGCTCACCCTCCTCGTCGCCTGGCGATGCCTGGTCCGCCCCCTTTCGCGGTCGATGCCGGACGACGCGGTGGCGGTGAGAATGGAGGCGGCCATGGGCGGGATGGACAACCGCCTGATCAACGGCCTCCAGCTCGGGCGGGAGGAGGAGCGGGGGCTCTCCGGGGAGTTCGCCCGCCTCATCGTCGCCCGCGGGGCGGAGGCCGCCGCGCGCTATCCGGCGCACCGGGTCATCGACGGGAAGCGCCTCGGACGGGCGCTGATCCTCGGCGCGGCGGCGGCCGGCCTCGTCCTCGCCTACGGCACGCTCTTACCGGACCGCTTCGCCCACGCGCTCGCCCGCTACTCGCGGCCGGCGGAGTTCGTGCCGCCGCTGTCGAGCACCGTCCTCGCCGTGAAGCCCGGTGACGCCGTGGTGCTCCGCGGGGAGCCGCTCACGATCTCCATGACGACCTCGGGCACACTGCCCGCCTCGGCCCGGATCCTCGTGGCCCACGGCGAGGAGTTCATCCCGTCGGAGATGCTCTTCACCGGACAGAGCTTCTCCTTCGGCTTCCTGGCGGTCAACGAGCCGTTCGCCTACCGGGTGGAGGCCGCGGACGCCTCCTCCCCCGTCTACCGGGTGGCGCTCGCGGAACGGCCGGAGATCCGGCGACTCGTCCTCACCTACCGCTATCCCGACTACCTCCGCCTCCCGCCCCGGGAGGAGCCCGACTCGACCGGCGAGATCCGCGCCCCGGAGGAAACGCGCGTGACCGTCCTCGCGGAGCTGACCGCGCCCGTCGTGGACGCGGCCGTCCGGTTCTCCTCGGGGCCGCCGCGGACGATGGAGGCGGCGGGCGAGCGCGCGGTGAAGACGGAGATCCTCGTGACGAAGCCGGACACCTTCTCGATCGCGCTCCGCACCCGCGACGGGCTCGGGAACCGGGATCCGGTCACGCACCGCATCGTGCCGGTGCCGGACGAGCCGCCCTCGGTGGAGATCACGGTACCCTCCGGCGACCAGTCCGTCACGCTGCCGGCCCGCGTGCCGATCACGGTCCGGGCCCGGGACGACTACGGCCTCTTCGAGATCGCCCTCGTGACGCGGCGCGGCGAGACCGGCGACTTCGCGGTGGTCATGACGTGGTCCGGCGAGGGCCGGACGGACCGCACCGTGGCCCACGTCCTCGAACTGCCCGCCGGGAGCCTCGCCCCGGGCGAGACCCTGACCGTCCGGGCCGACGCGCGGGACGCCCATCCGCGCCGGGACCGCCACGGCGCTTCCCGGACCATCCGGATCCGCGCGGTGGCGAAGGAAGACCGGGCGGCGGAGGCCGCGGCCTTCCTCGCGGACCTCTCGACCCGGCTCCGCGAGATCCTCGACCGGGAGATGGCCCTCCGGCGCGACACCGACGCGCTGCGGGACGCCACCGCCGGGAGCTCGGTCGCCCTCTCCGCGCTCCCCGCCCGCGCCACCGCCCTCGCCGGCGCCCAGGGCCTCATCGGCGTGGCGATGGCGGAACTCGGGAAGACGGTGCCGGCGGACGTGCCGGTCTTCGCCGGGATCCGGGGCGCGCTCCTCTCGCTCGCCGCCAACGAGGCGGTGCTCGCCGTGCGCCATCTCGAGGACTCCCGCAGCCGCCGCGGCATCGCCGAGGCCTGCCGCGACCTCGCCGCCGCCGGGGAGGTCGAGGGGCGGATCGTCGCGGCGCTTCAGGAACTCCTCGGGAAGGTGGAGGCGCTCCTTCGCCGCGCCGAGGACGACCCGAAGGGCTTCGTGGACGAGAAGATGAGCGAGGCCGACACGGAAAAGGCCCTCCGCGACGCTCTGGCGAAACTGAAGGAGTTCATCCGCGAGCAGGAGGAGGTCCTGCGTCTCACTCGCGAACTCGAGAAGAAGGACGTGGACGACTTCACCGACGAGGATCGCGCCCTCCTCGAGAAGCTCGCGGTCCAGGAGTCGGATCTCGCGCGGTTCCTCGAGGACCTGAAGGACGACCTGTCGAAGCTCGCGGACCAGGATTTCAGCAACTCCACGATCCTGAAGGAGCTGATCGAGGCCTACTCCGAAGTCGAGCTGGCCGCCGACGCCCTCACCCGGAAGTCGATCGAACTCGCGGTGCCGCGGGAGCAGTCCGGCCTCGAACTCGCGGAATCCCTCACCGAGAACATCGAGAAGTGGTTCCCCGACGTGCGCGACAACATCAAGTGGAAGATGGAGGAACTGGACGGGGAGTATCCGGAAATCCCGATGGCCGACCTGCCGGAGCAGCTCGAGGACCTGATAGGCGAGCTGATCGAGGAGGAGGAGCAGCTCGGCGAGGACGCCGATGACGTGACCTCCGGTTGGACCGACTCCCTCGACAAGGGAGCGGGCTGGGGCGTGACCGACGGCCCCATCTCCAACATGAGCGCGCAGGGCAAGACCGGCAACACGCTCCCCAACAACAACGAGGTCGGCGGGCGATCCGGCGAGGGGCGCTCCGGCCGGTCGCACGGGGAGATGGTGGAGGGCGAGGCGGACGGGAAGGGCGGCCGGAAGACCCCCACCCGGCTGACGCCGGACGCCTGGGAAGGAAAGTCGGTGAAGGACTCCTCGAAGGACCCGCTCGGCGGGGCCACGGGCGGCGGCAAGCTCGCGGGCGGCGCCGGACAGGGCCTCGCCGGCCCGCTGCCGCCGCCGGTGAAGGCGGAACTGGGCCGTCTCGCCGGGAACCAGGTGCAGATCCGCCAGAAGGCGGAGCGGATCGAGCGGGCCCTCCGGGCGCTCGGCATCCCCGACGAGGACCTCGCCCGCTCCACGGTCCTCATGAAGGAGATCGAGGAGGCGCTCCGGGGCGGGGACCTCGAGGGCTTCTCGCGAAGACACGCGCTCGCGGTGACCCAGCTGAAGGAGGGGCAGGCCACGGCTCTCGAGCACGCACGGGCGGTCCGGGACCGGTCATCCGCCGTCCCCAAGGAGATCATGCGGGAGGTGGAGAGCGTCGACCTCTCCGGCCTCCCCGAGGGCTACCGGGACCTCCTCCGCGAGTACTACAAGATCCTCTCCCGCGGCGGGGCGAAGTGAGGCTGTCGGCGGCGCTGGTCCTCGGGCTCGCGCTCCTCGCGGCGGCCGGCGCGGAGGAGGGCGGGGAGTTGCTCCCGAACGGGGGGTTCGAGGAGGGGGCGGCGGGGGCGACGCGGATCCCGGGGTGGACGGAGGTGGACGGGCTGACCACCTTCTTCACGACGATCGCCGGCCGGGGCCGCGTCCTCCTCATCGACACCGACGTGAACCTCGTCGAGGCCGACGAGCGGTGGAAGGAGATGGAGCTCCCGACGGAGAAACGCCAGGCCGCCCGGCCGAAAGGGGTCACGCGCGAGCCGAAGTACGACACCGTCGGCGGCACCACCGGGGCGAAGATCTTCTCCGACTACCTCCGCGTGGAGCCGCTCATGCGGTATCGACTCCGCGCCGACGTGAAGAGCGACGGCCCCATCGTCATGATCTTCGTGAAGGGCTACGCGGAGTTCGAGGGCGGCTACCGCAAGTTCTACCAGTGGTACAAGAACGTGAACCGGCCCACCGGCGAGTGGGAAACCTTCGAGGGCACCTTCAACCCCACGGTGAAGAGCCCGAAGGTGACCCACATCCGCGTGATGCCCTACGCCTACTGGCCCCCGGGGCCGGCGTGGATCGACAACCTCTCCGTCACGCGCGTGGGGCGCGAGGAACCCGGCGCGGCGGAGGTTCCCGGCGGCCTCCTCCCGAACGGCGACTTCTCCCGGCCCGGCCTCGATCCGTGGACCGCCGAGGGCGTCGCGGAGCGGGCCGATCTCGGCGGTGAGGCATCCTGCGGGCGCATCCTCCCCGGGGGCGCGCTCCTCTCGCCCCGCATCCCCGCTCCGGCCGGCCGGGAGCTTC
>JALOQY010000285.1 GCA_025459285.1 Planctomycetota bacterium
GAACCACGACCCCATCCGGAAGTACCCCGCCCCGATCTCGATGAACTCCACCCCCTCCACCTCCACCCGCCGCCCCGTCGGCCCCCCCGCCGGCGGGAAACCGTGCGCCACCACCAGCTTCACCGGCGGCAGGTCGAGCGCCGTCCACAGGAGCACGCCCGCCCCCACCACGAGCACCCCGATCCCGACGATGACGAGGAAGAGTCGCATCGAACCTCAGGATACCCCGTCCCCGCCCTCACCATCCCCGCGATCCGACCCCGGGTCACTCCGCCGGGCGGCAGACCACGGCCAGGAGGGCGACGGCCTCCCGCAGGCGGCCGGCGGAGAGGAGGGCCAGGACGTGGAGACGGTGGCCCGCGGGGTCATCGTGGAGTTCGAGCGAGCGGCGGGCCCGCCGGCACGCCTCCTCGCCGTCCCCGGCCCGAAGGGCGAGGCGGGCGGACTCCCGCTCCTCGCGGGCGGCGAGCAGGATGGCCGAGAGACCGCGCAGGTCGGTCCCGCAGCGGCCGCACTCCGCGCCCCCCCGGAACCCCGCGCCGCAGGTCGGGCACTTCGGCCTCACGCCTCGCCCTCCCCGGCGTAGAACATCAGGTCCGAAAGCTCGGCGACCGCCTCCCGGATCGTCTTCTTCGACCCCTTGCCCCGACCGGCGGTGGCGATCATCTCCACGAGGGCGTCACCCTCGGCGCGGTCCTCCTCGTGGAGCCGATCCCGCAGGGCGAGATATCGCTCCAGGGCCGCCTTCGCCTCCGCCGGGATCCCCTTCGGCACCTCTCGCGGAGGCCCCTCCGGCGCCGCTCCGGCGGCCGGCGCGGTCCGACCGGTGAGCTGCACGAAGCGCTCCCGGGCCGTCGCCAGTTCGCGCGCCCCCATGCGGCCGAGCGCCCCCTCGATGCGGATCGACTTCGAGAGGCCGGTGGCGCGCTCCGTCGCGCGGACCTCGAGGATGCCCGACAGATCGAGATCGAGGCGGCAGAGGATCTGGTTCCCGGCCGGGACGTCCGCGAGATCCTCGATCAGGAAGTTCCCGATCTCGATGTTCTCCAGCGCGTTCGGGCTCTCGCCCTGGTAGACGTGGACCTCCACGACATCCTGGGAGTCGTACATGGTGTAGTAGCAGGACTCCGCGCTCGCCGGGAGCGGCGTGCCGCGGCGGATGACCGGGTGGTAGCGGTCGTGGACCAGCGCCCCGTCGATGACATCCGAGTGGGACGGCCCGAAGGAGTACGGCGTGATGTCCACCAGCACGCGGCCCGTGTCCTCCCCGGACAGTCGGCTGGCGAGCAGCCCCGCCCCGAGGGCGACGCAGAGATCGGGGTGCAGCTCGGTGCGCGGCGGCCGGCCCGTCGCCTCCTCGAGCAGGCGGTGGACGAGGGGCGTCCGCGTCACTCCCCCCACGAGGAGGACCCCCGCCACGTCCCGGGTCGTGAGCTTCGCCGCGTCGAGCGCGGCGTGGACGCTCCGGAGTGTCCGCTCGAACACGGGCCGCGTCCAGGTTTCGAACTCCTCCCGGCTGATCTCGACCTCCGCGTGGCGTGGCACCCCCCCGACCGTCGCCACCGCCTCCTCCCTAAGCTTCGCGTAAGGCGCCGCGGATAGGCGCCGCCGGACCTCTTCCGACGCCCGCAGGAGCCTTGCCCGGATCCGGGGATCCTCCCGCGCGGCCTTCGCGAGCCCGGGGTCGAGGCGCGAGAGCACGTTCTCGTAGACCAGTTCGTCGAGGTCGTCCCCGCCGAGCCGTGTGTCGCCGTGGCTCGCGAGCACCTCGTGGACTCCCCCCTCCATCCGCACGACCGAGACGTCGAACGTGCCGCCCCCGAGGTCGTAGACGAGGAAGATCCGGCCACCCTCCTCCCCTCCGGCGTACGCGAGGGACGCCGCGGTCGGCTCGTTCACGATGCGATGGACCGTCAGGCCGGCGATCTCGCCCGCTTCCCGGGTCGCATGCCGCTGGGCGTCCGTGAACCACGCGGGAACGGTGATCACCGCCCCCTCCACGGGTTCGTCGAGGAGCCGCTCGGCCCGCTCCCGGAGCGCCCCGAGGATCAGGGCCGAGACCTCCTGCGGCCGGAGGAGCCGGTCCCCGAGGGTCAACTTCTCGGCGGTCCCCATGAGGCGCTTCACGGACCGGATCGTCCGCTCCGGGTAGAGGACGAGCTGGTTCCACGCCGGCTGCCCCACGAGCAGCCGGTTCTCCGGGTCGAGGCCCACCACGGAGGGGAGGATTCCCGTGCCACCCTCCTCGAGGACCACGACTCCCGCCGGCGTCATCGCCGCAACCTCGGAGTTCGTCGTCCCGAGGTCGATGCCCACGATCCGTCCGCTCACGTTCGCCCTCCCCCGGTCGCCGCCGGGACAACCCTGACCTCGGCCGGCCGCAGGATCTCGTCACCCCGGATCCAGCCAGCCCTCACCACCTCCACCACGCTGCCGGGCTCGCCCTCGTCCGGCCGGGCCGCCTCGACCGCCCGCATGCGGGAAGGATCGAACGGCCTCCCCTGCGCCGGGATCTCCCGGCAGTCCAGGTCCCGGAGCGCTTCGTCCAGCGCCTCGACGTGCATGCGCAGCGCGGCGGTGATGGCGCCGAACGCCTCCCTCCGGGCCGCCGCCCCGGGAAAGCCCCCCGCCATCCGCGGGGCCACCGCCAGGGCCGTCGCGTGGACACGGGCGGCGCGGTCCCGGGCGTCGAGCAGGCGGACGAGGACTTCGCGCCGCCCCGCGCGCCGGCCCTCCTCGGGATCCGGCCGGGGCGCGGAGCGATCCTCCTCCCGGGCCTTCTCCACGCGGTCCGCCGTCTCGCGGACGGCCTCCGAGACCTGCCGGAAGGCCCGCCCCTGGAGCCCCACCTCCCTCCGGAGGGCCTCCAGCGCGGCCACGGTGGCGTACAGGTCGGGCACCGGACCGGACTGCGCGGGATCGACCCCCTCCGGGAGCGGCTCCCCCTCGTCGAGGCCCGCCACCCAGTCGAGGAGCCCCTCGACCATCTTCCGGCGGAGATCCGGATCGTCGGGCCACTTCATGGCGCGCGCTCCCGGAGCAGGGCCCGGAAAGGAGCGAAGCCGGCGCGGCGCGGCGCGGCCTCGAAGAGGCGCGCGAGATCCCCGAGGCGGCGCAGGCCGGGGCGGCCGAACAGGCGTTGCGTGAGCCGGACCTCCGGGTCGGAGAGCAGTGCGTACGCTTCCCGCACCTCTCGAAAGCCCTCGGGGTCCCGGTCGGGGGGATGGCGCCGCACCGCGGCGAGCCAGGCCGCGCGCACCTCCTCGTCGCCGGCATCGGTGCCGATCCCGAGCGTCGTGAACGGATCCCTCACTCCCGCCATCAGAAGAGACTCCTCTGTCTCGGGTTCTTCCTCCCGCGCGGCGACTCCCGGACGTCCCCCGGCCCCGCGCCGGTCTCGTGGGCGAGGATCGCCTCGGAGTCGACGGATCCCGCGCCGGGAAGATCGCCATCGAGATGCGCTTCCGCGTCCCGGAGCGTCCGGTCGTCGCCGACACGCTTCGAAAGCTCGGCCGCGGCCGCGAGACATTCCCGGCGGCGGCGGGTGTTGCCGCGGGCCCGCCCGAGGCTGAGCGCCCGGTAATAGAGGAAGCGATGCCGCCGCGGCGACGGCGTCCCGAGGCCCGCGCGGGAGAGGTGGAAAAGACCCTCGCGGACGCCCCAGGCCACGAACAGGTCGGCCAGCGGGATCAGGTCGCGCTCCTCGGGGACAAATCCGTGCGCGAGGGAAGCCTCCAGCATCAGGACGTACGGGGGATCCGGCCGGAGACGGATCGACAGGACGCGGCCCGCGCGACCGACGAGGGCCATGGCGCGAGCGGCGACGGCGGGCTCCTCGGGGGGCGGCCGGGGAGGGAGGCGGAAGGCCAGGCGCCCGTCATCGAGCACGCCGGCGGCGGAGTGCAGGAGATACCTCGCTTCCCGGTCCCCGATCGAGCGCGCGAGGGCGTCGAGCGCCGCGGACTGCTCCGGCGCCTCGGCGGCGAACCACCGGGCGGCGCCGAGGACGATGCGGAGATCCTCGTCGGCGGGGGCGCCGGGGCCGTCGAGCCGCGCGATCTGCGCCCGGGCCCGGGCCCGGTCGCCGGCGCGGAGCGCCGCCCGCAGTTCGCCGAGCACGGAGGCGGTCCGGGCCTCCCGGATCCGGGGGTCGTGCGGCGCGAGGGTCGCGGCCCGGTCGAGCAGGGTCAACGCCGACTCCCGATGTCCGAGTTCCGCCTCCGCCCGGGCGCGGGCGAGGATCGCGTCGAGGTCCGCGGGGAACGCCTCGTTCCACCGCTCGGCGACGACCCGGGCCTCGGCCCGGTCGCCGCTCGAGAGGACCAGGGCATGGAGATCGCGGAAGTTGCCGGCGGAGGGGACGGCCTTCACGGCCTCCTGCTGGAAGTGGATCGCGTCCGCGTCGCGGGACCGGGCCGGCTTGCGGACATGGCCCAGGCCCGCGCGGATCTCCTCGAGGGACTCGCGGAGTTCCTGGTCCTCCAGATCGTCGATCCACCCGTCCAGCAGGTCGGCCTCGTCGAGGGACGCCCGCTTCAGGGCGAGCCGGGCCTGCCGCGCCCGCACCGCCCCGACCTCGGCCGGGGTGGCCGCGCGCCCCCGCTCCTCGAGCCAGGAGTTCCAGAGATCGATGGCTTCTCCCGGATCGGATGCTTCCTCGCAGGCGAGAGCCGTCACGCGGTAGTACTCCGCCGGATCGCCGCCCCGGGGGTCGAGGATCCGTCCGACGGGTTCGATGGGCAGATCCAGCCCCACCCAATCGATCGCCAGAAGTCTCCGGAACTCCGGGAGGAGTCCGGGGGCGGAGGCCCGGATCAGCTCGAACACCTCCGTCGCGAACCGCCCCGCCTTCCCGGCGCTCTCCGTCTCGATCAGGGCGGAGAGATCGGCCAGCGCCCGCGCCAGGCGGCCGTCGGTGCCGAGGACGGTCGTCACCAGCCGGCGGTCGGCCGGCCCGAGATCCTCCCCGATGCGGCGCAGGGCGATCGCCTCGAGGCTCGTCGAAAGCCGCGCCGGGGCGGTTCCGGCGGGGATCCGGGCGACCACGCGGGCGACTTCCGCCGCGTCTCCCCGGTAGGCGGCGTCGATGGCCCGGGCGAGGAGCACGAAGGGGGCGAAGGGCGACCGCCGGGGGACCTTCGTGAAGGCCTCGTCCCGGGGATCGACGGGCTCTCGCGCGACCCGCTCGAGGAGGGCCGCGGCCGCCGAAGCCTCGATCCGGAGCGGGTGGTCCGCCGGGAGGGCCGCCGAACCGGCGACATCCGCGGGGTCCCGGACGGACGTGCGCAGGAGTTCGAGGAGCGCTTCCCGCCGGTCGGCCGGCAGAGCCGGATCGGCGAGTGGCCGCAGGAGACCCTCCACGTTGCCGAAGCCCACCTCGAGCCCGAGGACCACCTGGTCCACCCTCGCCCGCGCGGTCGGGAACCGGGTCCGGACCAGGGAGAGGAGTTCCAGGGCCTCCGCGCGGAAGCCCGTCCCGACCAGCTCCTCGGCGCGCGCGAACCACGCCTCGAGGAGGAGCGCCTCCGATTCCGGTCCGGGAGCGGTTTTCACCAGCCCGCGGGCGGCCTCGAGCGCCACCTTCCCCCGGCGGGACTCGAGCGCCGCCTGCACCCGACGACGAAGCTCGTCCGGACCCTCCTCCGGTCGCCGCCCCCCATGCTTGTCCCGTGCTCTTCCTCGCGCCACCCGGACGCCTCCGGCAAGACCCGACTCCTAATCGAGAGCGCCACGATTCGGCAAGGATTGCCGGCAGGCGGGGGGCGGGGGCGACGCCGGCCCGAGGCCAGGAAGTGCCGGCACCGCCGCCAGGTCCCCTGACCGCTCACCGGCCCGGGGCGGGCTCCCCGGGGGAGGCGTCGGCCAGCAACTCCGTCAGGGGGACGTCGTGGGCGGCGAGGGACTGGCGGGCGAGATCGTCGAGGCGCGCCGCGACCCCCCCGGGCAGCTCCGCGCCGTGCCGCCGGAGGACGGCCGTCACATCGCTCGCGAGGATCGAAGCGGGCGGCCGCGCCACCTGGAAGCCGCCCTCCTCGAGTCGCGAGAGGACCCCGCCTTCCGCGAGCGTGTCGAGGAGAGTCCTCGCGAACCGCTCCGGGAATCGGAGCGCCTCCGCCACCCGGTCCGGATCGAGCCCGGCCCCTCCGTCGAGGAACCGGCGAGACAGGAGCAGCGCGACGCGCAGGCCGGCCTTCTCCCGCGCCTCGGGACTCGGGTCGTCGAAGCCGCGGCCGAAGGCGAAACTCCCCGCGTGCTGGAGCCCGTACCCGATCTCCGCCCCGAGCAGCACGATGAGCCACGAGACGTACACCCAAGCGAGGAACATGGGGAGCGC
>JALOQY010000286.1 GCA_025459285.1 Planctomycetota bacterium
CTCGGTCGACTCGACGCTGACGGCGAAGGCCTCGGCGGTCTCACGAGTCCCGGCATCGATGGCGCTCGACCCCGCGGTCCGATACACCAGCCGGTATGGCCCCGGCTCCACGGTACCCGTGAAGCGCACCTTGGACCGGCGGTCCTCGCCGGTGACCGGGGTCACGCGCTCCCGGCCTCCGCCCGGCGTCGAGACCTGCACGTCCATCACTCGCTCCGAGACCTCGCGGGCGAAAGGTTCGAAGGGCAGGAGGTTCAGGCGCGCGGGGTCGTGGCGCACCGCGTAGTGGACGGCCTCGTGGAGGAGCGGAACGATCATGATCCGCGGCAGGTCGCTCCAGTCGAGGTCCGCGGCGGTCGTGAAGAGAAGCACGCGGCCGGCGCCGAACCGCTTCTCCACCAGCGCCGGGCGGCGTTCGGCGTCGGAGAGGCGGATGAGCACCGGGGAGGTCGCGGGCAGGGTGAGCGGGTAGAAGCCCCAGACGCGCGGGGCGAGGGCCTTCATGAAGCCCTCGGGGTCCTCGGCGACGCCGAAGATCGCGTCGAGGAGAGGGTGGGCCGGGAGGTCGGTGAGGTCGAAGCGGACCTCGGACCGGTCCCGGTCGAGGAGGACGGGCTCCGAGGCGATCTGCCCCGGGAGGAGCCCGTCGCCCTCCTTGAACAGGTCGCGGTTCAGGAGGCCGGGGTCCACCCGGTCTCCGAGGAAGACGATGAGGCCGCCGCCGCCGGAGACGAACTCCTCGAGGAGCCGCACCTTGTCCTCCCGGAGGCGCTCGACGTTGGCGAGGATGACGAGGTCGAACGGTTCGAGGTCCTTCGTGAGGAACCCCTGGTAGTCGATGACCTCCATCTCCATGCGGTCGGGCATGGGAGCGACGGCGTGCTTCAGGTAGACCGTCTCCGGGGAGAGGCCCTGGTCGGGCATCGGATCGCCGTCCACGGCGAGGATGCGGATCCGCTCGCGGACCTTCGCGGCGTAGTATCGCGTGTCGTCGGCCCGCAGGCCGTCGGCGGGGATCTCCGCGGAGAAGACCTGGGGGCCGGCGGCGAGCGGCGGGAAGGTGAAGCGGACGGCCGTCTCCGGCGCGCGCCCCCGTTCCGGGGCCGCCGGCAGATCGACGCGGACCGAGCCCTTGTTCTCGCCGTCCGCCCGGAAGACCACGTCGAGCGAGACGGGGGCCGGGCCGTGATTGGCGACCCGGGCCACGAAGTCCTCCTGGTTGCGCTCCACGAGCGGGCGGTCCTCGGCGGGAGCGAGGGATACGACGCCGGCGCTCGCGGCGGCGGACACTCCCACGTCCACCAGGGAGATCGACGCCTCCTTCCGGGCGATCTCCTCGAACAGGTCGCGGAGCGTCCGGACGGTGCCGTCCTCCGCGTCCTCCTCGCGGTCCGCCGCGCCGGGGGTGGACGGGCCGCCCTCGAAGGAGTGGCGCGTCAGGTCGGAGAGGACCACGACCTGCTGCCCCGGCCGCGTGGAAGAAAGCTCGTCCGCGAGCACGGCGAGGGCGTCGGCGAGGCGGGACGCGCCGGAGGAGGCGGTGCCTGCGGAGAGGCGCCCGAGGAGGGCGTTCAGCTTCTCCCGGTCGTGGGAGTCCTTGAGGATCGACCGGGGCGTGCCGGCGCGGGAGCCGGAGAAGTCGTCCACCGTGAGGTAGAGCGAGAACGAATCCTCCCGGCCAAGACGGTCCACGACCTTGCGGGCCTCCCGAAGCGCCCTCTCGAAGGGCGTGGAGAGGCCGTCGTTGAAGCCCATGGAGTACGAGTTGTCGAGGAGCACGGCGTAGTGGACGGGCCGGCTTCCGACGGCACCGGCGACCGCCCCGGAGACGTAGGGACGCGCGAGTGCGAACACGAGCAGGACCACGAGCGCCGTCCGGATGATGAGGAGGAGCAGGTTCTCCACCCGGAGGCGCTTCTGGTTCTTCCGGAACGCGGCGCGGAGGAACTCCTGGGCCGCCCAGCGGATCGTCCGGTAGCGGCGCCGGGCGAGCAGGTGGATGAGGATCGGCACCGCGGCGAGGAGGAGCCCCCAGAGCAGGCCCGGAGAGAGGAAGGCGCTCATCGCGTGCCGGCCCTCCTCGCGAGGTAACTGGAGAGCGACACGTCGAGCGGCGTCGCCGTGCTCATGAGCACGTAGTCGATGCGGTTCGCCGTGCAGCCGCGGTTGATGGACCGGCGGAAGCGGTTGACCTCCGCGAGGTAGCCTTCGCGAAGGGACCGCGGGTTCGCGATCAGGTCGCCCATCGCCTCGAGGCCCTTGAACCGCGTCATGCGCTCGAAGGGGAACTCGAGCTCCATCTGGTCCATGACGTGGAAGACGATCACGTCGTGGCGGCGGTGGGCGAGGTTCTGCAGGCCGGCCAGCACGCGCGCGGGGTCGTCGAACAGGTCCGAGACGACCACCACGAGGCCGCGCTTCTGGATGGTCCCGGCGATCTCGTGCAGGACCCTCCCGAGGTCCGTGCGTTTGCGGGGCTCCACCTGGGAGAGCGTATGGAAGATGGCGTTCAGGTGGCTGCCGTGGGAGCCGGGCGGCAGGTGGGCGCGCACCTCGTCGTCGAAGGTGATCAGGCCCGCGGCGTCCTGCTGCTGCACGATCAGATAGGCGAGCGCCGCCGCCACCGTGCGGCCGTAGTCGAGCTTCGTCATGCCCTCGCCGAAGTCCATGGACTCCGAGACGTCGAGCACGAGGTGGGCGACGAGGTTCGTCTCCTCCTCGTACTGCTTGATGTAGAAGCGGTCGGTCCGCCCGAAGACCTTCCAGTCGATGTACCGGATGTCGTCCCCGGGCGTGTACTCCCGGTGCTCCGCGAACTCCACCGAGAAGCCGTGGTAGGGGCTCTTGTGGAGGCCGGAGATGTAGCCCTCCACGATCAGCCGCGCCCGGAGATCGAGGCGGGCGATCTTGTTCAGGACCTTCGGATCGAGGAACCGTGCAGTCTGGTCCACTAGCGCAGGACCTCCGGCAGGCGGCCGTCCGACAGGGTCGGGCTCGCGTGGGCCGGGGCCTTCTCGAGAAGCATGTCCACGACACGGTCGGGGGTAACGCCCTCGCCCTGGGCCGAGAAGTTCGTGATGATCCGGTGCCGGAGCACGGGGTGGGCCACGGCCCGGATATCCTCGACCGAGACGTGGAGGCGGCCCTTGAGGAGGGCGCGCGCCTTGCCGCCGAGGATCAGGTACTGGCTCGCCCGGGGGCCGGCGCCCCAGGAGACCCAGTTCTTCACGAAGTCCGGCGCCTCGGGTTTCGTCACCCGGGTCATCCGGGTGAGCTTCAGGACGTACTCGATGACGTGGTCCGCCACCGGAACGCGTCGCACCGTCTCCTGGAGCGCGATGATGTCCTCGCCGGTGAGGACCTTGCCGAGTTCCGCCTGATAGGTGGCGGTGGTGAGCCGCACGATGTCCAGCTCCTCCTTCTCCTCGGGGTAGTCCACGAAGATGTTGAACATGAACCGGTCGAGTTGCGCCTCGGGCAGCGGGTAGGTGCCCTCCTGCTCGATCGGGTTCTCCGTCGCCAGCACGAAGAAGGGCGAAGGCAGCGGGTGCTTCTTTCCGCCCGCGGTCACCTGTCGCTCCTGCATGGCCTCGAGGAGCGCGGCCTGGGTCTTCGGCGGTGTCCGGTTGATCTCGTCGGCGAGGATCACGTTGGCGAAGACGGGGCCGCGGATGAACTTGAACTCCCGCTGTCCGCTGGACCGGTCCTCCTGGATGACCTCCGTGCCCGTGATGTCCGAGGGCATGAGGTCGGGCGTGAACTGGATGCGGCTGAAGGAGAGGGAGAGCGTCTGGGCCAGCGTGGAGATCATCAGGGTCTTCGCGAGGCCCGGCACGCCCACGAGCAGGCAATGACCCCGGGAAAAGATGGCGATGAGCAGTTCCTCGATCACCCGTTCCTGCCCGACGATGACCTTCCGGAGCTCGGTGCGGATGGTCTCGTAGCCCCGGCGGAGCTTCTCCACCGCCTCGAGTTCCTGGCCGTTCAGGTCGACGCTTTCGCTCATCTTCTGGTTCCTCGGGGATCCGCGCCCCGGCGGGGGCGCATCCGGAGGATGATACGGATCCGAACCCGCTTTGCCCCGTGTCTTTCCGAACGGAAGACCGCGCACCCTCCGGTTACCCTCTGGAGGGAGGCCCCTCGATGGCGGAAGGCGCAGATCCGCGTCCGCGGACGATCGGAGACGGCGGCGGCCCGGTGCGGCCGCGCCGGAAGGGCCTCGTCCGCTCCGCCCGGCGGTTGGGCCCCCTCTTCCTCGGTCTCCTCGCGGCGGAAGCCCTCCTCCACGGGCCGTCCCTCGCCGGTCAGAGGATCCTCCTCCCCACGGACTGCCTTGCGGACCTGGATCTCCCCGTCCCCGGCGACGGCCGGCCGCCCCGGGCCGCGCTCCTGACCGACCTCGTGACCCAGCTCGAACCGTTCCGCGCCTTTGCCGCTTCGGAGGTGCGCGCCGGCCGTTTCCCGCTCTGGAACCCGTTCACGTACTGCGGGAGTCCCCTGCTCGCCACCGGCCAGGCCGGGGTGCTCTCGCCGTTCATGGCGATCCGGTACCTGTTCCCGAGTCCGTTCGCGATCGCGTGGATCGGTCTCGCGCTCACGCTCTTCGCGGGGACGGGCGCCTTCCTGTTCTTCCGGTACGGTCTGCGAGCGAGGCTCTGGCCGGCCCGGTTCGGAGGGATGGTCTTCCCCTTCGCGGGATTCATGCTCTACTGGCACGGCTTCCCGCACGCCGAGACCGTCGCCTGGCTTCCGTGGCTCCTCCTCGCGGCGGACCGGTCGGCGCGCCGTCCCGGCGGCGGAGGACCGTTCGGGCTCTCGCTCGGCGTTTCGGGAACGCTCCTCGCGGGCCACCCCGGAACGGCGGCGCCGGTGTTCCTCATCGTGGCGGGGTACGGGCTCTTCCGGGCCGCCGCGGTGCACGGGAAGCGCCTGCTCCGACCGCTCGCGGGGATCGCCGGCGGTGCGGTGCTGGGTCTGGCACTGTCGCTGCCCATGACGCTGCCGGTGCTGGAGTATCTGGCCGGCCACGCGGATCGCCCCCGGACGCGGGCCGCCGGGGGGCCGGAGAACCCGCCCGCGGGTCTCGTGGCCCTGCCGCTCGTGGTGGCGCCGGACTTCCACGGGACCCTCGCGCCGGAGGCGCCGTGGACGCTTGAGACCGTGAACAAGCTCGAGAGCCCGGCGGGCGGCTACGCCGGGCTCCTCACGGCGCTGGCCTTCGCCCCCCTGGCCTTCCTCGTCCGCCGGCGCCGGCGGACGGCGGCGTTCTTCGCTGCCGTGGCGCTCCTCGGCCTGGTGGAGCCCCTCGATCTGCCCGCCCTGCGCGAGGTGTTCCGCCTTCCGCCGTTCCCGTGGCTCATGAACAACCGGCTCGTCTTCGGGACCTCCTTCGGGCTGCTGTCGCTCGGGGTTCTCGGGCTCTCCACGCTCCGGCGAGGGGGGCCGGGTCGGTTCCGGCGGTCCGGATTCATCCTGCCGGTTTCGGTCCTCGCCGGTCTCGTGGCGTGGTCGGCGGCCATGGCACGGGAGACTCCCGAGGGGCCCCGGGCCGCCGCCGAGCGGCTGGAGCGGGACCGCGACGCCGGGCGGCCCGTGGACCCCGTGGCCGCCGGGGTGGTCTCCGGTTACGCGCGGCGGTACGCCACGATCCGGCTGACCGCGGCGGGGTTGGGGCTCCTCGGCCTCGCGTGGTGGGCCCTGCTGGCTCTGAAGCCGACCGCGGCGGGCCGCGCCGGCGCGGTCCTCTCGGCGATCGCCCTGGCCGAGGTCCTCCACACGGCCTTCGGGGTGACGCCCCAGTCGCCTGCGGGGACGTTCTATCCGCCGGTTCCGCTCTTCGACCGGCTGAGGGCCGAGGGTCCCGGGCGGGTCCTGCCGGTGCGCACGCTCCTGCCGAACCTGCCGATGGTGTATGGCCTGCGCGACGTGCGCGGGTACGACGCCCTCGATCCCGCGAAGTACGTGGAACTCCTCGATCTGGTCCGCCATCCGGGGAGCGGGCGGGAACGCTGCACGGCGCTGTTCGACTACTTCCCGGAGCATGTCACGGATCCCGCCCGCATGAGTTCCGTCCTCCACATGCTCGACGTCCGGTGGATCGTCCTTTCCGGGGCGCCACCGACCGGTGTCCGGCCGCACCTGCGCGGCGACGGCTTCTTCGTCCTCGAGAACCCCGGGGCCCTGGGGCGGGTGTTCGTTCCGCGCCGGGCGGAGGCCGTGCCGGATCGCGCGAGGAGGCTCATGAACCTGAAGGCGCCGTCCTTCGACGCGCGGGAGCTGGCCCTCCTCGAGTCGGCCGTCCCGCCGGAGATCGCGGGAGCCGATGCGAGGGG
>JALOQY010000287.1 GCA_025459285.1 Planctomycetota bacterium
GCGGAGCCCGGAGGCAGCGCGGTGAAGGACGAGCCCACCTACTTCGGACTCCCGGTGACCTCCGACCGTGTGGTGTTCCTCGTCGACGTCTCCCTGTCCATGAAGACGCCCATCGACATCGACAAGATGAAGATGGCCCGCGAGGCGGCCCTGACCGGCAAGGGGGATGACGGAGAGGACCGTGATACGGAGCGGTTCGAGGAGACCATCGAGTGGTGGAAGATCCAGGATCGCTTCGACCTCGCGAAGGCGCAGCTCAAGTTCGTGATCAAGAACCTCGCCGAGGCGCAGCAGTTCGAGATCGTGGCGTTCAGCACCACGATGCAGTCCTGGAACGGCGGCAACCTGACGAAGGCCACGGCCCGGGCCAAGGCGCGGGCCATCCGGTACATCGACGACCTGAAGGTGGAGGAGGCGACGGGCATCGGCGCGGCGCTGGACTTCGCCTTCGAGATGGCCGGGCCCGGGGCGGCCGACAAGAACTACCGGACGGGCGTGGACACGATCCTCGTGCTGTCCGACGGGGAACCCACGGATCGTCCGAAGGAGCAGATCCTCGACGACATCCGCGGGCGCAACCGGCTGCGCAAGATCAAGATCCACACGATCGCGATCCTCAACTACTCCGTGCAATTCCTCCGCCTCCTCGCGGAGCAGAACGGCGGCATCTACCGGCTCATCAAGGTGGAGGACAAGCACTGATGAAGACGACGGTCCTCATTCTCGGCGCCCTCGCGATCCTGGCCGCGCCGGCCCTGTCGGAGGATGACGGAGGCGCAGAGGCGGCCCGGCTCGCCGCACTGGAGCGGCAGGCGAAGGTCTCGATCGAGATTTTCCGCAAGAACTTCAAGGGGGATACCGGACGCAAGGCCACGGCGCTCCTCGATCTGGCGCGGGTCCGGCACGACAGCGTCGTCGACGAGTTCGGCAAGCGCGCCCTCCGTGACCCCGACCCCGAGGTCCGCATGGCCGCCGCGCAGCTCATGGCGGACTTCGATTTCAACGCCGCCCTCGCCGGGAAGTACCTCCGCGACAATCTCTCCGCCAATGAGGAATTCCCGCAGGTGCAGAAGTCCATCGTCCGGTCGATCGGCAAGCTCCGCTACGCGGAGGCGGTGGAGGAACTGAAGGAAGCCGCGAAACGCCTGAACGAGGAGCCGTACCGCGACGTGACGGTGGAGGTGGTCCGCGCGTTCGGCGCCATCGGCGACCCGAAATGTCTCCCCTTCCTCCTCTGGATGGCGGAGTACGGCGGGCACGCCCTCAAGTGGTCCACCGGCGAAGTGTCGGTGGACACCGGCGCCTCCGGCGACGTGGACCAGCGGGCCGCGGAGGCCGCCTGGCAGGCCAAGTACGGCCATGTGAAACCGAAGCGACCGCCCGCCCCGATCATCCGGATGTACATGCAGGAGCTCGAAACGGTGGTGAAGAAGCTGACCGGCCAGACGTTCACCAGCGCCACCGAGTTCCGGAAGTGGCTGGAGGCCAACGCGAAAAGCCTCGGTCTCACGCCGAAGGATCTGAAGCGCTAGCGGATACGCGGAGCCCGATACCTTGGAACCCGACGATCTCGAGCGAGACCTGGAGCGCTGCCGTGTCCTCCTCGACTCCGAGCGTTTCGAGGAGGCCTTCCGCGTGGCGCAGAGACTCCTGCCGCGGGCACCGGCCGAGCCGGAAGTGGTCGCCGTTTTCTCCGACGCGGCCATCGCCGCGGAGCGGCCGGCAGACGCCGTGCGCGCCTGCCGCGCACTCCTCCGGAACGGGGAGGAGGACATCGAGATCCTCGAGTGGCTGTCGAAGGGGCTCTTCGACCTGTCGCTTCCCGAGGAGGCCCGGCGCACCTGCCGGCGCATCCTCACGCGCGAACCCGAGAACTACGTGGCCCTGGACGTCGGCCTGGCCACCGTGCAGGAACTCGGCGACCCCGAGGAGGCCGCGGACATCATCGATCTCGCGATCGCCTGCCCCGCCGCGGACCGTCACCTCCGTTACGAAACGGCGGTGGCCCGGCTCATGCGCGGCGAGGACGAGTTCGCCCGGCGGACCTTCGAGGAGTTCCTCGCCGAGGACCCCGATGACGTCCGCACCTACGTCACGCTCATGCGGCTCCACTACCTGGCCGGGCGCTATGAGGACGTGGCGAGCCTCGCCAGGACGGCGGAGGCCCGTGACCTCGCCCATGAGGACATCGACTTCCACGCCGGACTTGCCCTGCTCGCGCGCGAGGAACCGGTCCCCGCCGCCCGCCGGTTCGTCGCCGCCATCCGCCGCAACCCCTCGCTCCCCGAATTCCATCTGAACCTCGCCCAGGCCCTGCGTGACGCCGGCCACCACCGGTTGGCGATGGCGATGCTCGACCGCGAGCTGGCGCTCGACGACACGAACCCCGCGGCCTACGCCGAACTGGCATGGTGCGCGGAGGATCTGGGCGCGTTCGCCGACGCCGTCCGCTTCATCCGCGCCGCGATCGACAGGGCTCCGGAGTGGCCCCTCTACCAGCACTCGCTCGCCGAACTGCTGCTGAAGGCCGATCCCGGCTCGTCCGAGTCCGGCTCCACCGCGCTGCGGGCGGTCGCCCTCGACGAGAAGCACGCCGCGGGCTGGATGGTGCTCGGACGCCTTGCGGCGGGACGGGGGGACCTCGACGAGGCGGAGCGCCTCCTGCGCCGCGCCGCGGGGGCCTCCGACGCCACGGCGGAAGACGAGGGCTGGCTGGGCCTCGTGCTGGCCGAGCGGGAGAGGCGGGACGAGGCCGCGCCGCTCCTGGAGCGCGCCCTGCGGGCCAATCCCCGCTGGGATCCCCCGGCGGACGCCCTGGGACGGATCCGCGGGAAACCCCTCCCCCGTCGCTTCGAGATCCGCTGCGCCGCCAAGGACAGTGCCGGCCGGCCCGTCTTCCGGGTCGTCCACGTCGTGGCCGCCGACGAAAGGCACGCGCGACAGACGGCGTCCGCGTCGATCCGCCGCGCCGGCGGCGCGCCCTTCCGCATCCGCGAGGTCCTCGAACTCGGATTCGAGGTGGACCGGCCCCCCGGGGTGGTCTGGGACTCCGGCCTCTCCGCCACGCCCCGCCCACGCCCTCCGGCCCCGTGACGATCCCCTCCGGGCTTCCCGGGCAGGTTCCGGGTCAGAGGCTGGCGACGAGCTCCAGCTGGTCGGCGTAGGGCCAGAACCGGGGATCCCGGGCGAAGGGCCATTCCAGCTCCACACGCTCCGGGACCTCCGGACCGGAGAGCACCTCCTTCGGCCCCGCGAACCAGGTGAAGACGGGCTTCCCGATCATGGACTCGATCCTGAAACCCGCGTCCTCCACGGCCGACCGGATCTCGCCGGGGGTGAAGAACCGCACCGGGAAGGGGAAGGGACGACGATGGAACACCGCCGCCACCCCTCGCGTGAGCAGTCCCTCGAGCGCCGCGGCGTCCTTCTCACGGCACGCCGTCCGGACTCCCACCGACAGGTTGTCCACGGACACGACGATGCGGCCCCCGGGACGCAGGACCCGCCGCATCCCGGACAGTACGGGTCCGGGTTCCGGGAAATGGGACAGCACTCCTCCCAGCGCGAGCACCAGGTCGAACCGCCGGGAGAGGATCGGGATCGCGGCAGCGTCGCCCCGAAGCAGGGAGACGTGGGCGCCGGCGCGGGCCGCCCGGCGGGCCGCGAGGCCCAGCATGTCCTCCGACAGGTCGAGCACGATGGCCTGGCCCGCGCGACCCGCGGCGAGCAGAGCGATCGCCTGCCGCGCGTCCCCGCCTCCCAGGTCGAGGAGGGAGGCATCCGGCCGCTCCGGCAGTCGCTCGAGCAGGTGCCGCCGCGTGATTGCACGTTCCACGCGGCTGTATGTGCGGCGGAGCAGTCGGTCGTAAGACCCCGCCCAGCCCCGGTAGGCCGCCATGATCCGCTCGCGCTGTTCGCGGTCCATCCGGGGAGATGGTAACCGCTTTCCCGACGCGGGCGGAAGCCCTCGTCCGGCCCGTCTCCGAGCTCCCGTTCCCTGCGCGGGGTTGACGCGACGACTTCGTCGCGCCATACTGCACAGCAGAGGTGCCCCATGCCGCGCCCCCTCGTGTTCGTCGTCGCCGCGATCACGCT
Source organism: Planctomycetota bacterium (assembly GCA_025459285.1). Classification (GTDB taxonomy): domain Bacteria; phylum Planctomycetota; class JAJSAM01; order JAJSAM01; family JAJSAM01; genus Prado167. Next base: position 4,096 of record JALOQY010000287.1, read on the forward strand.
CCTCCTACTCCTGCTCGCCGGTTTCCTCGGCGTGCGCGCATTGAGCGGCCCCCCCTCGCCCGAGGAGCCTCCTCCTTTCCCCCGTGGAGCGAGCCTCCCGGGCCGACCGGCTGAGTCGCCACCTTCATCGCGGGCCGGCGATTCCCCCGCGGAGATGCCGGAAGTTCCTCCCCTTCTGGCACCCCCCTCGGCCGCTGAAGAGGGCCACTCGGGCGGTCCGGAGGGCGTCGGCCCCGGGACGGAGGCCGGGCCGGGCTCCTCCGATCCCCTCGCCGAGGCTCCACCGGCGTTGCGCCCGAACCCGCGCGCGCCGCCCCCGCGGCCACCCGGGCTTTCGCCCCGCGCGGGTGATCGCGGTCCGATCGGTCCCACCGGCATGTGGGAGAAGTTCCCCCCCGAACCGCCCGCGGGCCGGGCCTCGCTCCACGCCCTCGTCCTCGACCGGGACGGGGCACCCGTTCCCGCTGCCGATGTCTACATCGGACCGCCGGACACGGCCGGGAGCGCCGCCGTCTCCTTCGGGGACCTCCTGAGAATCGGAGCGACCGGGCCAACGGGCGACGTGACGGGCGTGCGCCTCCCCGAGGGGTCGGCGTGCGTGGCCGCGAACCTGGAGGGACTCCTGAACGGTACACGCGGCCTCGACGCCCGGAGCGCCACGCGCGTCCTACTCGTGGCCGGGAAGACCACCGAAGCCGAGGTCCGCCTGCCCTTCGCCCTGGCGGAACTCGGTGCCATTCGAGGCACCGTCACCGACGCCGGCGGGCGGCCCCTCTCCTCCGCCCAGGTCATGGTCGGGTTCTGCCGGAAAATCACGGGGCGGGACGGTGCCTTCGCCTTGCCCGCCATCCCCGCGGGAGCCGCCCGCGTCTCCGTGAGCCGCAGCGGATACCGGGCCTGGGTCCAGGAGATCCCCGTCCCCGGCGGGGGCACCGCCGAGGTCGACGTCGTCCTCGAGTACGCCGAGGCCGGCTCGCTCGCCCTTTCCGGAATCGTCCTCGGTCCGGACGGCGAGCCGGTGGCCGGGGCTACCGTGTATCTGATCGCGGCGGTGGCCATGGGTCAGGGCACGGTGCGGTCCGCCGAGTCCGACACCGCGGGTCGATTCGAAATGGACGGACTGCCCGACCGGCTCGCCGATACGGCGCTCCGCCTCCAGGCGACGCGCACCGGCTACCTGTCGGCCAATCTGGACTGCCCGGGTCTGACCGGTTCCGAGGTGACGCTCCGGATGTTGCTCCGCCTCGTCCGCCTCACGCTCGTCGCCGTGGACGCGTCCACCGGCGAACCCCAGACCCGGTGCCGTTTCGAGGCCCGGGTCGACGGGCTTCCGAATCCCGTCGCGTCCTTTTCCTCGCGGTCCCCGGAGGGCCGCTACGAAGCCTGGCTGCGCCCCGGGCCGCACGAGTTTCTCGTGGAGACGCCGGACCACGAGCCGTTCACGACGCCCTTCGACGCCGGACCCGGCGGCGGCGAAGTCGCGTTCACCGCTCGCCTCATCGCGGTCGGGGGGGCCGCGACGGAGGTCCGTCTGACGGTCCTCGTCACGAACGCGGTGGACGGAACCCCGGTCGCCCGGGCCTCGGTGACGGTGCTCGACGCGCGGACCGGCGACGCGGTGGCCTCGCTCGCGGGCGAGCGGACGGATGGCGTCTACGTTCTGCCCGTTCCCTCGGGCGAGCGGCGGCTCCGGGTCGTGGCGGAGGGCTTCGCCGACTTCGACGACTTGCTGCCGCTCGAGCCCGGGGTGAGGGAAGCGGCGGTGGAGGTGAAGCTCTTTCCCCGATGAGGGCAGTGGTGCCGAGGGCGGGACTTGAACCCGCAAGGCCGGTTAAAGCCACCAGGTCCTGAACCTGGCGCGTCTGCCAATTCCGCCACCTCGGCACGAGGCGCGGGGAGTCTAGCCCGACCGCCGGTCCGGCACAAGCATTTGGACGGGCTGCCAGCAGCCTGTCGGGGTAAGGGGCCCCACCGCAGAGATCCTCCCTGGCCCCGACAGGCTGCTGATTTTCCGGATTTCGCGGGCTTCCTGGCCCGGTGTCTCCCTTTCGGGTGGTATGAGGGAGACCTTCCGGCCCTGGGACGTGAGCCAGGGGAACCTGTTCCCTCCGGCTCCGAGGGACATGGTGCCGACGGATCATCTCTCGCACTTCATACCCGACTCAGGTCTCGGCGGACGCCGGGTACCGCTCCGAGGCGAACATCGTGGCGACTGGTAGCGGGTGT
>JALOQY010000288.1 GCA_025459285.1 Planctomycetota bacterium
CGAGCTGGTTCTCGCGCTCGAGACGCTCGGGCGCGTCGGCTTTCATCTTGCGTTCGGCGACAAACCCGAGCTGATCCTTGGCATCCTTCGCCGGAGACCCCTCCATCGGCTGGGGGGCCGGGGCCCCCGTGGGAGCGGGCCGCGCGGCCGGAGCGCCCGGCGGCTCCGCGCCGCCGCGGCGGGAACGGCCGGCCGCCCTCCCGCCGGCTCCGCCGCCCACGCCCCACGATTCCGCCTTCTTCGCCATCTCTTCTCCGGCGGCATCCTCGTACTCCTCCGCCTCCCGATCCACCGCGTTCTTGTCGAGGCGCCGCGCGTACTCCTTGAGCCGCGCGTCCTCGCGCTGGACGAGGAGCCTCGTCTCGGTCTCCTTCAGCATCTGGGCGGCGAGGAAGTTGCCCGGGGTCACCTGGAGCGCTTTCCGCAGTTCGATCGCCGCGCTCTCCAGGTCGCCGCGGTCGAGCAGCTCGCGGGCCGCCCGGACGTACTTCATCGTCCGGTTGAAGGCCTCGCGCCCCTGCCGGCGCAGTTCCTCCGAGAGGAGGTCCTTGTTCGTCGGGGCCGTCGTCCCCTGGTAGCGGAAGGAGTAGGAGGACCCCGTCGTCACGGCCAGCGTGCGGCGCTGGTCGTAGAAGAAGGGCTTCATCTGCTCCGCGCGGTCCGGCTCGAGAGCCAGGATCGCCCGGTCCACGAGGGCCAGGCTCACCTCGGCCGACACGGGGTTCCCCCGCTGGTCGGTGGTGGTGAAGCGGAAGGTCACGTCCTCGCCGGGCTTGGCCTCGGCGCGGTCCGGAGCCACCGCCACCTCGAGGTACTTGAAGACGAAGATCTCGTCCTCCGCCTCGCGGAGTTCGCCGCCCCCGGGGATCGCGATCTTCACGAATACGTTCGGCGAGTACTCGGGCTTCATCGGGAGCGACAGCGTGGTCGACCGCTCGGTGAGCGTCACCACCCGGTAGTCGAGGACCCGCTCGCCCTCGAAGGTGAGGAGCGCGCAGGCCGGGGCCACCGGCGAGTTCACCAGCACCTCCGCCGTCTCGCCCTCGCGGTAGATCTGCCGCGCCGCCACGAGCTTGGCATGCTTCGCGAGATCCTCGGATTCCCCGGCGATCGTCACGAGGGCCGCGCCGGTCACGGCATTGCCGGCCCGGTCCTTCCCGAGGAACCGGAGCCTGTACTCGCCGGGCTTCTCAATCTTGACCTTCGGCGCCGCGCGGCCGTCGTCTCCCGTCTTCACGGGACCCCGCGAGACGATCGACTCCACCTCCCGCCCGTCGACCACGGAGAGTCGCGCCACCACCATCTCGCCTTCCGCGGAGACCGGGAAGTGCAGGGCATCCACGGTGGTGAGCCGGACGAAGAGCTCCTCGTTCGGGCGGTAGACCTTCCGCTCGGTCTTCGCCATGGCGAAGAAGCCCTGACGGCTGACGACCACCGAGGCGCCGTCGCGCACCCACTGGCGGTTCAGGTCCAGGGCCTCGAACATCACCAGGTAGCGGGCGTCCTGGTCGAGGTCCTCGGCCTTGAACGTCATCTCGGCGTTGCCGTCGGCGTCCGTCGTCAGCTCGCCTTCCTTCAGGTCGGCGAAGGAGGCCGCCTCGCGCCGCTCGCGCTCCCGCTCCCGCTCGGGGTCGCGGGTGAACCACGCGAACTCGTCATCCGCCGCGGCGTCGAAGGACCACGCCCCCCGGCCGAGCCGCCAGCGGACCTTGGTCTTCGGCACCGGCCCGCCGAAGAAGTAGCGGAGCGCCACCGAGACCTTCACCTCCTCGCCCGGCAGGTAGCTGCGCTTGTCGGTGCGCGCGGTGATCGTGAACTCCGGCTTCTTGTACTCGCGTACCGCGAACCCTCCGGTGAAGGTCTTTTCGTCCTTCGTGACGGCGATGATCCGCCAGTCGCCGAGGGCCGCCGCCTCCGGCAGCGTGAGGGTCCGCGAGAAGGTGCCGTACTCGTTCGTCGTCACCTTCTCCTCGAGGACCACGGTGTCCCGCGAGTCGCGGACCTCGAGCCGCACCTCGGCTCCCGCCGAGGTCGTGTAGGCGCCCCGCTCCACGCGGCGCACGATGCCCTTGAGGTTCACCTCCTGGCCCGGCCGGTAGAGCGGCCGATCCGTGTAGAGGTAGGCCTTCGTCGTGTAACCGAAGGAGGAGTACGTGCCCGGCGCGAGCCCGGTCAGGGCCACGTGGCCGCCCGTCTCGGCGAAGATCATGGCCTCGCCGCCGAGGGCCTTCTCGTGGACGAAGACGCCGTCCGGCCCGGTCGCCCCCTCCACCTTCACCTTGTCGCCGGAGGCCAGCAGCACCCGGACTCCGGGCGCCGGAAGACCGGTGCGCTCGTTCAGGGTGAACACGAGCGTCTGGGCGGGGGCCTCTTTCACCACCATGGCGATGTCGCTGACGACGACGAGGGCCGTCGCCGTGAGGTCCTCGTCGTGGCAGGTGACGATCCACGCCCCGGGCCCCTCGAGCTTCAGGACCTGCTGGCGTTCGAACAGCCGGAACTTCTCGTACTCCGGCGTGGGGATCGTCTCGGCCCAGTCGGCCTTGACCACCTCGGTGACGATGCTGTCGACGCCGAGGAGGGAGAGTCGCTTGCGGAAGATCTCCTCGGCGTTCACCCGGTAGGCCTTGAAGCTCAGGGCCTCGATGTTCCGCGTCCGGAGCAGCACCTCGCACTTCTCGTCGGTGCGGCGCACCCGCTCCGTGACCAGCTCGAGGAGCTTGGCGCGGAACTGGTCGAGGAGCTGCTTCGCGGTGCCGGCTTCCGGGGAGGCGGGGTACTTCGTCACCAGCTCCTCGTAGCCCTCGATGGCCCGGGAGAGGTTCCCGAGGTCCTTCTCCTCCGTCGCCGCGATGCGGAACAGGGAGGAGGCCGCCCATTTCGTCTGCGCGTACTTGCCGGCGGCCACCTTCCACTCGGCGATCGCTCCGGCGTAGTCCTTCAGCCGGTAGCGGATCTCACCGAGGAAGTACTGCGCCTCGCCGGCCCGGTCGTGCACCGGGAAGGCCATCAGGAAGGCCCGGAACCCCTCGTCAGCCTTCGAAAGGAGCGCACCATCCGGCTCCTTGCCGGCGATCCCCTGCGTGAAGGGCAGGGCGCCCTTGGCGAAGGCGGCCTCGGCGATCGCGGCCTGCACCGGACTCCACAACTCGTGGTTCGGCCACTTGCCGAGGAAGGTCTTCCACTCGGCGATCGCCTGGTCGTAGTCCGTCTTCGCGTAGAACGCCCGGGCGATGCGGTCCTGCGCCGCCGGGGAACGCTCGCCATCGGGGAACGCCGCGAGGAACGCGCGGAACTCCGCGATCGCCTCGTCGTGCTTCCCGGCATTGAACAGCGCCTCGCCGATCTCGTAGGCGACCTTCGCCGCCTCCTCGTGGGCCGGGTACAGCTTCCGGAACTCCCGCCAGTACCCGACGCCGCGGGAGAGGTCGTCCTCGACCCTGGTGGCGAGCGGTTGATAGCTCTCGCCGAGACGGATGAGGGCCAGGGCGGCGAGAGGAGAGTCGCCCCACTTCTCCCGGAGCTCGCGGAGGAGCCGGCGCGCCTCGAGGATGTCCCCCGTCTTCAAGCGGGCGACGCCGCTCGAGTAGGTGGCCTCGGCGGCCTGCGCGGAGGCCGGGTGGTCCTTCAGGAGCTTCTCCCACTCGGCGATGGCCCCCGCGAAGTCGTTCAACTGGAAGCGCGAGTCGGCGATCCGGTGCGACACGAGGGAGGCCTCGGCCTCGTCGAGACGGATCGAGCGGGCCTTCTCGTAGTAGTCCCGCGCCTTCGTGAAGTCCTTCACGAGCTTCGGGCGGCCGAACTCGTCGGGCTGCTCCACGCCTTCGTAGGCGGCCTTCGCGAGGTCGAGGTAGTAGCCCGCGACCTTCCGCTCGTGGTTCTCCCCGGAGAGGAAGTCCACCTGCTCGCGATAGATTGCCGCGGCGTCCCGGAAGCCCCGCATCCGGGCGTAGGCCTCGCCCATGAGGAAGAGGACCTTCGGCTTCCACGGGGAATCGCCGAAGGAGCCCGTGAAGCTCCGTCCCGTCTCCAGCGCCCCTTCGTGGTCTCCGAGCGCGATCCGCGCCCGCACGAGGAGGACCAGTGCCTCCTCCGCCTGCGGCCCTGCCGGGTACTTCGCCGAGAACTCCTTCAGAAGCCCCGCGGCCCTTGCGAAATCGCGGTCGGCCATCGCCGCCTGCGCATCGGCGAACTCCCGCTGCATGGTCCCCGCCTCCTCGGCGATCACGATGCCCGCCGCGACAATGGCGAGGGCGAGCCCCGCCGTCATGAGCTTGTGAATCGGCTTCATCTTTGCGTCTCCTTCTTCGCGTCAAGGAGCTTCTTCACCAGCGCGAGCGCCTCCTCGACTTCCCGGCGCAGGCGTTTCACTTCCTCTTCGAGCCGGCGTACTTCCGCCGAAAGGCCGGCTTCGGCCTTCTCCGCGACCGGCGCCGCGGAGGGCCGGGCGGCTTCCCCAAACTCCGCGAGGGCCTTCGCCGCGCCGCGTTCCCGGAGGAGCGGAAGGGACGTCCGATCCCCCATCGCCGCAAGCTCCCGGGCCGCGTCGGCGAGGAAGGGACTCTCCGGCCAGTCCCGGACGAGCCGGTTCAGCGCCACCGCGGCGTCGGGCTCGCGGTCCTTCATCCGGAGGTAGCACCGCCCCATCCAGTAGAGGCAGTCGTCGGCCACCTCGGATTTCGGATCCGCGGCCAGAACCGTGCGGAACAACTCCGCGGCGGAGGGTGCGTCTCCCTTGAGCAGGATCCTCCGCGCCTCCCAGAAGCGGGTCTTCGGGTCATCCTGTCCGGCCGCCGGTGCGGCGAGGAGGAGACCCGCGATCACGACCAGAGCTGTCCTCATGGGTTCACCATCCGTGCCACGAGCCGCGCCTCGTCGGCCAGGTTATCCGCCGACGGCGAGGCCAGGAGCTGGGTCAGAAGGTCCTCGAAGGCGAGCAGACCTTCGCGGTCCCCGGCCGGCGCCGCATCGATCCTCCGTCGGAGGGCTTCACGAAGTTCCAGGGCCCGGGCCTCCTCGATGAGCCTCGCCACGTCCGCGGCCGACGAGTTCCGGGCCTGGTCGAGCCAGTCGAAGAGGACCGTCGCGGTGGCCGCGGCGAGAAGCGGTGCGGGCGCCGCGGGCTCGATCCGCGGGCTCTCCGGCAGGACGACGAGGAGGACGACCGCCGCGAGGGCCGCGAAGGCCATCAGGGCGCCCGGGCGCAGGAGCCGCGGCGCGCGCCGCCGGGCCAACCGGTCGCGCACGCCCTCGCCGACCGCCGCGGGGGCGGAGGCCGGCGGGAGGGTGGCGGCGAGGCGGGTGAGCGTCCGCGCCCGCTCCGCCTCCCGGCGGCAGGGCTCGCAGGAGAGGAGGTGGTCCTCGAACTCCGCGGCCTCCGCCTCGGAGAGCGATCCCTCCAGCCACTCTTCCAGCCGATCGTGCACGCTACTCCTCCATCATCCGGAACAGCTCCTGCCGGGCCCGGAAGAGGCGCACCTTCAGGGTGGCGACCTCCGTCCCCGTCACGTCGGCGATCTCGGCGAGGCTCAACCCCTCGAAGTACCGCAGGACCACCGCGAGGCGCTTCTCCTCGTCGAGCCGCGCCACGGCCTCGCGCAGTCGCTCGGCCTCCTCCCGCTCCACGGCGCCCCGCGCCGGCCCCGGCCGGCGGTCGGGGGGATCGGATTCCGGCATCGGAGCCTCCGGCCGCCGTCCCCGGCGGCGCAACGTGTCGCGGGCGGCGTTGGCGCAGATCGACAGGAGCCACGTCGGGAACGGTCGCTCCGCGTCGTAGGTCTCGAGTTTCGTGAACGCCCGCATGAACGTCTCCTGCGCCGTCTCTTCCGCGTCCTGGTGCCGCCCGAGATACCGGAGCGCCACGCGGTAGACGCGGTCCTGGTACCGCTCGACGAGAGTCTCGAAGGCCGGGCCGGAGCCCGAGAGTGCCTGCCGGACGAGTTCCCGATCGTCGGTCATGAGGTAGTACGCCGCCCGTATCCGCGCGTTACACGATCGCCTGCAAGGGATCGCCGATTGTACCCCCCGGCCGGCCGGGAGTTCCCTCCGATCCGCTCCGTTCAAGGAGCGACTCAGAGCGTGAGCAGAAATCCCGCGCGACCTCGTTGTCGGCCCCGGCGCGGCCGGAGGGGTGTTCGGGGGGCGGGACCGGCGCCCGCGCCGGGGCCGACAACCCTCCGGGCCGGGCGCGATGCGCTTCGCATCGCGTCCTTCGTGGGCCTCCGCGGCTCCGCCGCGGGAGCGGCGTCCGGGGGAGGCCGCGATCGGCCCACGCTCGTCGTCTTCGACCGGCTCCGCAAGGTCGAGT
>JALOQY010000289.1 GCA_025459285.1 Planctomycetota bacterium
GTAGTTCAGCGCCTCGGGACCTGCAGCGCTCCGGACGCTTGACAGGGCGGACCACGGGGCCAGAATGTAGTTACTGATGTAGATACGGAGGCCAGATGTTCGTTCTCAGGATCCGGAAGATCGGGAATTCGGCAGGAGTGACGATTCCGAAGGAATTGCTGGCGGAACTCCGCGTCGCGGAGGGGGACACCCTGATTCTCACGGAAGCCCCGGATGGTTACCGGGTCACCCCGTACGATCCGGAGTTCGCCGAATCGCTCTCGGCGTTCGAGCGGACCCGCCGGAAGTATCGGAACGCCCTGAGGGAACTCGCGAGGTGAAGGCCCCGCGGTGGGTCCCGGCCCAGGCTGTCCGCGCCATACACTCCGCGCTCCTCTTCGAGCACGGGGGGATCGAGGGGATCCGCGACGAGGGGCTTCTTGAAGCGGCGCTGGCGCGACCTCGGCACAAGATGGCCTATGGCGCGCCGGATCTTTGCGACCTCGCGGCCGCCTACGGGTTCGGCCTTTGTCGGGATCATCCGTTTGCCGACGGCAACAAGCGAACCGCTCTGGCCGACATCGACGTCTTCCTCCAGTTGAATGGCCGGGAACTCGTCGCGACGGAGGAGTCCGCAGTCGTCGTGTTCCGCGAGCTGGCCGCCGGCGAGTTGGGCGAGAGAGGTCTCGCTTCCTGGATCCGGGAGAACTCCGGACCGGTTCGGATCGAGCCGCCCGCCCCCATCTGACTACGCCGGGAAGACCCCGCGTTCATGCGCCGGGGCGGTGGCTCGGCCGTGCATCGTCCACGCCGCCCGCCGGCACGGTGCCGACCGCCGTCCCTGGCGCCGACCGGCCTGCCTCGGAGGGCCGCTACCCGGAAGAAAGCGGCCCGACAGACCTTGTACTACACACCCTCCGGATCTTCGCGCGGCTCGCAGATTTCGCGAGAGCGTGCGCCGGAGGCGCCCGCCGCTGCAGGCGGCGAGGAGGGGAGGCCGCGCAGCGGCCGGTGCGGGGAGGATCTGCCTCCCCGCAGAAAATCAGACAGCGCGGGCGCGCCCGTCGCGACAGGGTTGCGGGCGTACCCGCGCTGTGAGCGGTTCCCCCCTTCGAGGTTTCCCTCAAGGGCGGGACCGTACCACGTCGATAGTACGGTCGGCCCGGATCGACCCGGGACGGAGAACCGCCATGAGCCCCGACGGAAACCGCGCGACGAACCTGCTGCTCGTCGTCGTCATCGCCCTGATCCTCGCGAGCATGGCCATCCCGGTGGCGCGGAACGAACCGCCGCCGGCGCCGCCGACGGCCCCGGTCCGGGACACGCGCGACGCGGAGATCGCCGACCTCGTGGCGAAGGTGGACCTCCTCCTCCGCTCGACGCCGGCCCTTCCCGACGCGCCCGCCGCGGATGAGATCGTCGTGCGGGTCCCCGGGCAGCTCGCCCGCGACCTCGGGCTCACCGCGGGGGACATCCGGGCCCTGGTGGAGGGGATGGCCCGCATGGCGAAGCTGGCCGGCGGGGCGGCGGAGAAGGAGGCGGACCCGAAGCGACGGTCCGCCAACGAGGTCGCGGCGATCGCCACTTCACGCAACGTCTGCTCGGCCCATGCCCAGTTCCAGGCCTCGGCGCGCGCCGATGTGGACCACGACGGCATCGGGGAGTTCGGGACGTTCACCGAGCTGAGCGGCGCCCGGGAGGTCCGGGGGAGCGACCAGAAGCTGAACCCGCCCGTCCTCTCCGGCGCCTTCCGGAGCCCCGGACCCGAGGGGTTCGTGGCCCGCGCCGGTTACCACTTCATCATCTACCTGCCCGACGCCGCGGGCGACGGGATCGCGGCGGACGCGGCGGGCACCGATCGCGTGGATCCGGAACTGGCCGAGAGGCACTGGTGCCTCTATGCGTGGCCCATCGCCCACGGCGAGACGGGTCGCCTCACCTTCATGGTGAACCAGGCCGGGGACGTCCTCGCCACGGATTGCGCCCAGTACACGGGACCGAGCGGTCCGCGTCCCGGCGCGGCCTTCGTGAGCGGCGGGCCTTACTCGATCACCGGCACCCCGGCGATCGGCCGCACCGGCCAGGACGGCAACGAGTGGAAGCAGGCGAACTGATCGCCCGGGTGCCGCTCAGCCCAGCCGCTTCGCCACCTTCGGCGCCGCGAGGCGGGCCATGAGGGGCAGATCGCCGGCCAGCGGGCGGGCGTAGCGGAGGAAAGCCTCCGTCACGTCGTTGCCGGCCTCGTTGATGTACTCGTCGACCATCCGCTTCGTGGACTTCGCCACGGCGGAGAGCTCCGCGAAGTCGTATTCCACGGCGTAGTCGGCCACGCGCCGGATCACCACCGAGCCGTCGCGGTCGCCGCCCACGCAGAAGCCCACCGCCGCCTCGCCCGCCTCGCGCGCCTCGCGCCGGTCCGTCTCGCTGACGCAGCCGAGGAAGCTCCGCTGGAGGTAGCCGAGGGTGTCGGCGCGGACCCGCTTGATCTTCGCCCCGTCCTTCACGAAGGAGGCGAGGAGGTCGCCGAGCGCCCCGGTGCCGGAGAGCTGGACGTTCCCGTGGGCGTCCTTCTCGCCGCCGGTGAACTTCGAGGCGATCGCCACGCCGGCCTCGTCGTGGATCCCCTCGCTCACCGCCACCACGCAGCGGCCGAGGCGCGCATACACTTCCTTCACGTCGGCGAGGAAGCGGTCGCGGTCGAAGGTCCGCTCCGGGAGGTAGACGAGGTGTGGCCCGTCGTCGGGCCAGCGCCGTCCGAGCGCCGCCGCCGCGGTGAGGAACCCCGCGTGCCGGCCCATCACCACGGAGATGTAGACGCCGGGGATCGAGCGGTTGTCGAGGTTCGCGCCGGCGAAGGCCTGCGCCACGAACCGCGCCGCGGAGCCGAAGCCCGGGCAGTGGTCGGTGACGAGGAGGTCGTTGTCGATCGTCTTCGGCACGTGGCAGACATGGAGCGGGTAGCTCGCCTTCCGGGCCTCCTCGGAGAGGATGCGGCAGGTGTCCGCGGAGTCGTTCCCCCCGATGTAGAAGAACCAGCCCACGTCGTGGGCCTTGAGGCTCGCGAAGATCCGCGCGCAGTAGGCGGCGTCGGGCTTGTCACGCGTGGAGCAGAGCGCCGAGGAGGGCGTGTCGGCCACGTCCGCGAGGTTCTGCCCCGTGACGTCGGTGAGGTCGACGAGGTTCTCGTCCACGATGCCCCGGACGCCGTGGACCGCTCCGTAGACGCGCTTCACCCGGGCGAAGCGACGCGCGGCGAGCACCGCCCCGGCGAGACTCTGGTTGATGACGGCGGTGGGGCCGCCGCCCTGTGCGATGAGGATGTTCCCTTCCCGGCCGGCCATGGATCGCTCCCTCTGGAAGAAGTGTGGACCCGACAGGATTCCAGAGGGCCGCGGGCCCGCCAAGGATCAGGCGCGTGCGGGGTGGGGGACGGAGCCGCGGCGACTCGCGGTGGCGTCCTCGGAGCGGCCCGCGCCGGCGGGGTTGCGCGGGGATGCGCCCGGGCGGTTCCCCGGGGCCGCGCGCGCCGGGGCCTCTTGCGATGCGGTCCGGAGGGGCGGGGGCTCAGGCGTGGTCGCGGTGGAACGCCTCCAGGCGGCGGCGGAGCTCCGGCATCATGTCGAGGGAGGTCAGGGAGACGCACGCCCGGATGCCCTCCTCCCGGATGCTCCCCGTGCCGGCGAGGGCGATCGCGCTCACCCCGTAGCAGAGGAGTTCGTCGAGCAGGCGCGAGCCGTCGAGGTCTCCGTAGGCCACCGTGAAGTAGAAGCCGTCGGCCAGCGGCTCGCCGAGGTCGTTGTCGTAGACCAGGCGGAAGCCGTTCTTCAGGAAGGCCGCCTTCATCGCCTGCGCGCGCCGCTCGTACTCGCGGAGGGGGTCGGTGAAGCGGAACTTCCCCTCGACCACGGCGTTCAGGAGGGCGGCGAGGCCGACCTGCGCGCTCGCCACGACGCCGGCCGTCGTGGGGTAGATGCCTCCATGGACGAAGGCGTGGCCGAGCCGGTCCGTGCCGAACCGCGCGGCGAGGGCCGGACAGCGCTCCTCGAAGAGCGCGGGCGAGACGATCGACACCGCCACGCGCTGGCCGGCGTAAGAGAAGATCTTCGAGGAGGAGATCACGAGGATCCACTGGTCGGTATAGCGCGCCACCGTGGGCTGGTACGGCGGGATGCCGGGGTCCCCGTACTCCTCCCGGAAGTCCATCCCGAAGTAGGCGAGGTCTTCCACCGCGATCACCCGGTGCTTCGTGCACAGTGCGCCGATGCCGGCGAGCTCCGACTCCTTCAGGCAGACCCACGAGGGGTTGTTCGGGCTGGAGTACATGATCCCGCCGATGCGACCGGTGGCGAGCCGCTCCTCGAGGGCCGCGATGAGCTTCGGCCCCCGGTGGTCGTAGAGGTCGATCGATTCCGTGCGGACGCCCCAGACCTTGCACTGGAGCTTGTTCACCGGGAAGCCCGGGTCGAGGAAGAGGAACGTGTCCCGGTCCCGGAAGCGGAAGCTCGCGATGCCGATGGAGATGAAGCAGCCGTGCATCGCGCCCTCGGTGGGGATCGCGCACTCCGCGGGGATCGGGAGATCGAGGAAAGCCTTCGCGAAGCCCTTTGCCGCGTTCTTCAGTTCGGGGAGGCCGTCGAAGGGGGGGTAGACGCCGCCGAGCCGGCGGACGGCGAGCGCCTCGCGCTCCGCTTCGATGGCCAGGGGGTGGGGTTCGAGGCCCGGGATCCCGAACTCCATCCGGATGAAGCGCGCGCCGAGGCGGGCCTCGATGGCGTTGACGATGCGGTTCATCTCGCGGATCGAGGCGCGGCCGGGGGCTACCCCGTGCTCGGCGACGACGGCCTCCACGATGTTCCGCGGGAAGGGGAGGGCGGGGTCGGACATGGGTATGCCTCCTTGCGCGGGCGCTCTGGGTAGAGAATAGAGGATACCGGTCCATCTGGCCAGAGAGGAGCCGGCGGGAGGTCGCCATGAACGTCAGCGGACATTGCCACATCTTCTTCGCGTTCGACGTCGGGTACGCGGTGGACCTCGACCGGGCCGGGCAGCGGCTCGCGGCGGTGCGGCGCGGCGGCACGTTCCGCCACCCGCGGCGCGCGCCGGCGGGGGACGGGGACCGCGTGCCGCCGCTGCGGGTGTCCCAGACCCTCGAGCCGATCCGGCTCTCGCCGGAGGTGGCGGTGGAGGCGGTGGACGCCTCGCTCTACGACTTCGGCGGGGCGTGCGTGACGTATCGGATCCCGGTGTCGTGCGGGATCGAGGAACTCGTCGGGCTCAGCGACCTGCTCTACGACAACCGGGCGCTGCTCGAGGACGCGCGGCGGCGGATCGAGAAGCTGCTCGCAGCGGTGAGGGACGCCGTGGAGAAACCGGCCCTGTCGACCATCTCCGAGGACTACGTCATCTTCGATCTCGACCCGATGGAGGGGATCGAGAACCTCTGGGGCGAGCACGCCGGGATCCTCTCGCGGATCCTGCGAGCCGAGCCGGCGGCGCTCTCGGCGCAGGAGGTCTCCGACGCCACGGGGTGCCGGATCTCCTACGGGCCGCGGGACGCGGCGGTGATCGACTGGTGCGCCGCGGTCCTCATCGGCGACGACACGGAGGATGAGCGGGAGGTCCTCGAGTTCGCCACGGTGGAGCTGCTCCAGCTCCGGCAGCTCGACAAGCTGCTCGATGCCGCCATCGACTCGGCGTTCGCGCTGCTCTCCCGGCGGCGGCGGTGGTTCTCGGCGTTCACCGGGAAGGCCGACGCCCTCCGGCGCGTCGCCCGGATGCAGGCGGAGTACGCGGTCGTCTACGAGGGCGTGAACAGCGCCATGAAGCTGATGGGCGACCAGTACCTCGCGCGGATGTACGCGACGGTGTCGAAGCGTTTCCACGTTGGCGAGTGGGAGGCGGGGATCGAACGCAAGCTCTCGGTGCTCGGCAGCATCCACGACCGGCTTTCCGGCATCGATGCGAACCACCGCATGGAGATGCTCGAGTGGATCATCATCCTCCTGATCGCGTTCGAGATCGTGATCTACTTCCTCGAGTAGCCCCCGGTGCCAGGCGCGGTCTTGCTGCCGGCGTCCCGACTGGGGACGGCGTCCGGCCAGGGGACGTACGTACCTTTTCACCTTTTCGATGACCCTCGGTGCCAGGCGCAACTCTGACGCCGGCACCCCGCCAGAGCCAGCGTCCGGCCAGGGGACGTACGTACCTTTTCACCTTTTCGATGACCCTCGGTGCCAGGCGCAACTCTGACGCCGGCACCCCGCCAGAGCCAGCGCCCGGCCAGGGGACGTACGTACCTTTTCACCTTTTCGATGACCCTCGGTGCCAG
>JALOQY010000290.1 GCA_025459285.1 Planctomycetota bacterium
GCCCCGGAACCTGCCTCGGCGCCGGAGCCCCCGCAGGCGGAGCAGGGCTCGTTGCGGCCCACGGAGACGGTCGTGGCTCCCCCGAAGGCCGCCGTCTCGAAGGGCACCGTGAGCTCGGCGTGGAGGTCGTCGGGCGGCGCCGCCCCGCGCGGGCCGCGCCGGCCCATCCCCGCACGCTCGAACAGGTCGAAGATCGAGCCGCCGAAACCCCCGAACCCGCCGCCGCCCTGGCCGCCGAAGAGGCTCTCGACGTCGACGCCTTCGAACCCGCCCGGCCCGGCGCGCCGGAGCTGGTCGTACTTCCGGCGCTTCGCGGGCTCCCCGAGGACGTCATAGGCCTGCTGTACCTCTTTGAATCGCTCCTCGGCCCGCTTGTCGCCGGGATTGCGGTCGGGGTGGAATCGTTTGGCGAGAACGCGGTAGGCCTTCTTGATCTCGGCCTCGCCGGCGTCTTCCTTCACGCCCAGTACCGTGTAGTAGTCCTTCTGACCCATCGCTGGTTTCCTGAGTCGAAGACTCAAAGCAAGACCCGTGCCCTCGTTCCCGGCGGTCGATTTTCATCGTCGTCCGGCCGGGGGCGCTTACGATTCCCGCTCAGAAGCGCGCAGAAAGGACCGGATTCCCATGAAGCAGCTCTGCACCGCGGCCGCCGCGATCCTCCTGGCGGCCAGTGTGGCCGCCTCCGCCCCTGACAAGTTGTCAGAGGCCCGGAAGTACCTCGACCGTGGGATGTGCCAGACCGCCATCGCCCTGATGAACGACCTGACGGAGAAGGATCCCGACAACGGGAAGGCCTTCGCCCTCCTCGCCGAGGCCCGCATGGCCGCGGGAGACGCCTTCGGCGCGGAGTCCGCGGCGGCCCGCGCCGTGGACCTCGACGACAAGGCGGTGGAGTTCTGGCGGATCTGGGCCCGGGCCTGTTTCGAGCAGGGCATCGCGGCCATCGCGTCCCAGGAGCCCGGCAACGCCATCAAATCCTACTTCGCCGATTCGGAGATGAAGTACTTCCAGGTCCTGAAGCTCGCCCCGGAAGACCCGGACGCCCGCTGGTGGGCCGGCTGGGCGAAGGAATGGCAGGAGTATCCCGAGGAGGCCCGAAAGCTCTACCGGGAGCAGATCGAGAAGTTCCCGAAGGTGATCGGGGGCTACCGCCGTCTCGGCCACATGGTCTCCATGGAGGCCAACGGGATGGAGGGGGGGCAGACGCCGGAGGCGCAGGCGAAGCGCGCGGAGGCGCTCGCCATCCTGGAGGAGGGCCTGTCGAAGGCCGGCGAGGACGCCGAGACCCTCTACGCCTACGGGATCGCCCTGGAATGGGCCCGCCGGAAGGACGACGCCCTGAAGGCCTACTGGCGCGCCATCGACGCGGACCCGGACTACTTCAAGGCCTGGGACCGCCTGCGGGCGCTGAAGGTGCCGAACGAGCAGATCCTCGCGGCGGCCGAAAAGTGCCTGAAGAAGGATCCGCTCGCGGCGAACCCGGCCATGTGGGCGGGCTTCCTGATGATGGCCTCCGGGGACGTGGCGCAGACCGCACCCCGGGCCCTCGCGATGATGCTGCCGGCCCTAGAGGAACACGGCGAGCACGGCGGGCTGTGGACCCAGGCGATGGCGGCCGCGATGAAGCTGCTCGCCGTTCGGGCCGACGACGGTCTCGCCGCCCTCCGGAAGATCCACGAGATCTACCCCCGGTCGGGCGACGCCGCGAACAACATCGGCCTCTACTACCGCGACACCGGGAAGTACAAGGAGTCGCTGGAGTGGTACCTGAAGGCCGTGGAGCGCGCTCCGGACAGTCAGGGGATCCTCAACGACACGGCGCTCATCTACCTCTTCCACTTCCCGGGACAGGAGCAGAAGGCGCTGCCGCTCCTCGAGCGGACGATCGCGCTCGTGGAGGATGGGGACCAGATGCCCGAGATGGGCTACTGGGACGCTCTCGAGAACCTCTGCAAGTACTACTGGGAGGTCGACCGCCAGCCGGAGAAGGTGATCCGGTACGCCGAGATGCGGTACGAGCCGACGAAGGGCGTGGAACCCTACAACAGCAGTCCGAAGGCCGCCCACTACGCGGAGCTGGCGAAGAAGGCGGCCGGCCGGTAGATCCGCCGGCGGTGGATCGAGGGGCTCCGCCGCGCGGGCACGCCCGCAGCCCAAGGTGACGGGCGAGCCCGCGCTGTGGAGAATTCCGTCCAATTCATCGAGTGGATTCGCTTGGGTATTCCTTCTTTCCCGGGTGGCGGGCTGGTCTAATCACGCGAAGTGTGGAATTTCCCATCAGGCGTCGGGAACTGCCACGCTACCCCGGGCGAACGCGAGGACGGGCGCGCGTGCCGCTGCGAGGCCGGCCGCCCGAGGCGGCCCAGCGGATCGGGGCCCTACGATGTTCCCTCCCATGTTCGAGCTGCTCCCAAGGACGACAAGCCCCCGGAGGACCGCGCCGGACGCGGTGCCGGGGTTCCGTGCCCACGGCCTGACTCCCGTTCCGGGAAGGAGATTTGCATGAGGTGTCTGAGGCGTACGAGATCCCTGGTGGTTCTGTGCCTGGTCGCGACCTTCGCGCTGGTCGGTTGTGACGGAGACAACGGAAAGCGCGGCCAGCCCGGTGTACCCGGCGACGATGGCGACGACGGCCTGCCCGCGACGAAGCTCTTCACCCTGAAGGCCGAAACGCCGCCGGAGCTGGCCATCGACGTGATCGACATCACGATCGCGAGCCCGCCGGTCGTACGGTTCACCCTGGAGGACCCCGCCGGCCGCGGGGCGGTGGATCTCGGCAGCGCCGTGTCTTCCGGTCGCCTGAACTGGATCCGGTTCTCCATGGCCAAACTCGTCCCGGGCGTCAACAACGATCCCGACGTCTGGAACGACTACGTCAACGGCGAGCGGGTCCCCGCCAACCTCGTCGACCACGGCGACGGCTCCTACACCTATACGTTCGCCAAGGACCTCGGTGAGTACAGCCTCGCCATCCCCTACGACCCGACTCTCACCCACCGGCTCGCGATGCAGTCGAGCGGCGGCTCCTGGGCCCCGGTCAACTTCGTCTACGACTTCGTCCCGGCCCAGCTCCCGGGTCCCGGTTTCGTCCTCCCCCTCACGCACGACATCGTCACCACCGACGCCTGCAACGAGTGCCACGTGGACCTCACCGTCCACGGCTCGCGGTTCGAGACGAAGTACTGCGTGGTCTGCCACAACCCCACGCTCGGCGACGGCGACATGCCCCTCATGGTCCACGCGATCCACGCCGCCTCGATCCGGGAGACCCCCTACGAGCTCGCCGGCGAGGACTACTCCCACATCGGCTACCCCCAGGACGTGCGGCACTGCCTCAAGTGCCACAAGGGGCCGGACGGGGACAGCTACAAGACCCGCCCGTCGATGGTCGCCTGCGGCTCCTGCCACGACGACATCGACTTCGCGAACGGCGTGGGCCACTTCGCGCAGGTCAGCAACCAGTTCTGCGCCGGCTGCCACACGCCGGAGCTGATCGAGGGGTACCACCTCACCGACAACGCCACGGAGAACAACCCCGGGGTCCCCGCGGGCGCCGTGAACTTCACCTACGAGATCGATGAGGTGACGGTGAGCCCCGACAACCAGCCGGTGGTGAAGTTCCGCATCCTCGCGGACGGCTCGCCGGTCACCTTCGGCACCTACGGCGTGAACCCGCTCCTCAGCGGCTTCACCGGCTCGCCGAGCTTCCTCGTGGCCTACGCCCTGCCACAGGACGGCCTCGATGAACCGCTCGACTACAACAACCTCGGCCTGAAGGCCGCCCAGCCCGCCACCGTCTCCATCACGAATTGCTGGGACGGTACACGCGGCACGCTGACCGGCCCGGACGGCAACGGCACCTACACCGCCACCCTGAACGGCCAGAACAACGCCGCCCGCTTCCCCGCCGGCGCCACCCTTCGCGCCGTGGCGCTCCAGGGCTACTTCACGCAGGTGAGCCCGGCGGTGGCCCGCCACACGATCTCCGCGACGAAGGCGGTCACCGGTGATACCGTGCGCCGCGTGGTGGTCGACAACGCCAAGTGCGCCAGTTGCCACGAGTGGTTCGAGGGGCACGGCGGCAACCGCGTCTACAACATCGACGTCTGCACCTTCTGCCACCTGCCGAACCTGTCCACGAGCGGCCGCGCCGCCGACCTCTCGGGCTACGTCTACGGCACGAACTCGAACACCGACGCCACGATCGACGCCCTCGGCTGGGACAACTCCCTGTGGCCGGAGGACACGAACAACCTGAAGGACATGATCCACGGCATCCACGCCGCGCACGTCCGGGAGAACACCTACGAGTTCGTCCGGGACCGCGGCACCAGCGGCCGGTTCTACTACGACTGGAGCCACGTCACCTTCCCCGCGCCGCCGCAGGACTGCCTCTCCTGCCACAAGCCGGGGACCTACGAGCTCGACTCGGTGCCCGCCCGGACCGGGGCGCTCGTGACGACGACCCGCACGACGTACGGGGACATCGAGGGTCAGGAGCCGCCGTGGCAGGCCGACGACGCGCGCGAGACGGTGCCGAACGACACCGACCTCGTGAACACCCCGCTTTCCTCGAGCTGCTTCTACTGCCACGACTCCGACGCCTCGAAGGCGCACATGGAGCAGAACGGCGGCGCCATCAACTGGACGAGGGCGATGGTCCGTGATGCCCAGCCGTTCGAGACCTGCATCGTCTGCCACGGCCCGGGCAAGCTGGCGGACGTGGAGTGGGTCCACTCGGAAGAGAACGAGTGATCCTGAGTCCGCAGTCCTGACCGACATACCGGGGGCGGGTCCGCGAGGACCCGCCCCCTTCACTTCCTCCGGCGCCACGATGCCGCGGCCAACAGCCCGCAGGCCGCGAGTGACGTCAGCGAGATCCAGCGGCTCGCATCGAAGAGGGGGGGGCGATACTCCATCCGAAAGCGGTGCCGGCCCGCGGCCAGCGGTATGGCGCGCAGGGCGTGGTTCGCCGGCATCACGTCGTAGGACGACTGCGGGGAGGGGCCGAGCGGCTCTGCCTTCCAGTGGCGGCTCCACTGGTCCGTGACGAGGAGGAGCGCCGGCTCGGCCATGAAGGCCTCGATCGTGACGCCGTCCGTCGACTCGTCGCTCGCCCTCACGATCCCCAGATCGCGGTCCGCGCCCGAGAGGCGGATCGCCGGCTCCGACTCCAGCACCACTTCCCGGAAGGGGTCGAAAGCCGGGTCGCCGAGCGCCGCGAAGACCGCATCACGGCCGGAAGCGACCCGGAAGGAGCCCACGAGGTGGAACCGCGGCATGGGCTTTCGCGTCGAGCGCAGGACCCGGACGCCTCCCGGTCCCGGGGACAGGATGTAGCCGCAGCGCAGCATGGCGAGCAGGCGGTGGGACTCCGCGAACGTCTCGGACTGGAAGTGCGCCGCCTCGTCGGGATCCCGCCCCATGAGGAAGTAGACCAGTTCGACCCATCGGCGGTTGACGAAGGAGTCGTAGCCCCAGATCTCGTGGGACCCCGCGGACATGGCGACATCGGGGAGCACCGGGTTCAGCGTCCGGACATCCCGCGGCAGCGTCGAGAGGAACTCCGGCAGCCCGGCGAGGGAGGGGTGCTGGTGCTCGAAGACCGGCCGGTCCGCGAACCGGCTGAAC
Organism: Planctomycetota bacterium; assembly: GCA_025459285.1. Taxonomy (GTDB): domain Bacteria; phylum Planctomycetota; class JAJSAM01; order JAJSAM01; family JAJSAM01; genus Prado167. The sequence goes on from JALOQY010000290.1 coordinate 5,632, forward strand.
GCGAAGGGTTCGAGGACCGCCAGGACGAAAAGGCCGTACGCGAGTCCTTTCGTCCGTCCCCGACCGAGGAGGAGCAGCGCCACGGCCGCCGCCGTCCCCGCCGCGAGGAGGAGGCTCGCCGACGAGGCCCGGGACGTCCGGGCGACGACCTCCGGCTCGGACAGCACGGCCGCCGAGAAGTTCTCCCCGGGGACGGCGATGAGGCCGAGGAACCTCCGGTAGAGGTCCGCGGACCGCGCGGCCGCCCCCGCCCCGGCGAGCGCCGCCGCGAGAGCGAGCATCGAGAGGATCGACACCCGCCGGCCCCGCCCGTCCCCCCGGAGCCAGGCATCCGTCCCCGCCGCGGCGAGCAGCGCGAGGAAGAGCGCGGCGGGCAGCAGGAACCGACCGTGACTCCGGAACAGCGAGAACCCGGGCAGGTACTCGTGGACCGCGGGGAAGAGCGGTAGATACCCTCCGAGCGAGAGGAGGACCATGGTCGCCGCCAGGGCCGCGGCGTGGCGCCGGACCTCCCGGCGGCCGAACAGCGCACCGTACACCGCGAGGAAGAGCCCGGAAAGGCCGAACCGAGCCCCGCCCCGAGGAGCGCCATCGCGAGGACCCCCGCGAGGAAGAGGCCCCGGCGCCGCGCCACCGCGAGAGCCAAAAGGGCGCCGAGCCCTCCCGCGATCCCGCCGAGGAAGAGATACTGCGGATGGCCGGCGAGGATGAGGAGCCCGATCGCCGCGGCCCCGAGGAGGACGTCCCCGCGCCCGGGCCGGCGGGCGAGGCCGTCGATGGCGCAGAGGAGGAGCGGGATCCACGGCGCCGCGCAGAGGTTCGGCAGGTGGCCGGCCCCGATGCGGGAGAAGTACGCCCCGCCGAAGGCCGCGATCGCCCCCGCCACGGCGCCCCCGACAGGGCTCGCGCCGCGCCGGACGACCCACAGGTAGACGAAGAGGGCCATCAGGAGGACGTGCAGCACGATGGAGAGGTTCATGGCGCTCGCCGCCGGCAGGGCGAGGAACAGGACGTTAGGCGGGTAAAGGAGGGCGGACTGGGACGCCCCGAAGAAGGAATTCCCCCCGAAGATGTGGGGGTTCCAGAGCGCGAGGTTCCCCCGGGCGAGTTCCGAGAAGCCGAACTCCCGCCAGTGCAGGAATTGCCGGTCGATGTCCTCCATCCGACCCGAGAGGACGACCTTCTCCGGCGCCACGAGGACGTCGGCGAACATGGCCAGCGTCAGGAGGAGGAGCGTTCCGGTCGCGACGAGATGCGCCCGCCGGCCGGCGCGGACGCCCGCCGCGGACTCGGCCCCGGGTTCCGGCATGCCCGCCCCCTCCTACGGCACCCGCGCCTCGGCGTCGAAGACGATGACCCGGATCGAGGCCCCGGCGATCTCCGCCTCCGGGAGGCCGAGCCGCTCCGTCAGGTAGGCGCGATCGCTCCAGTCGCTCACCGTCAGTTCCACGCTGCTCGTGCCCGGCGCGATCTCCACGCCCTCGAACGCCCGCGCCTCCGTGACCGGAGTGTCGCTGCGCGCGGGGTTCACGATGCGCGTGCCGTCCTCGCGGACGAAGAAACAGAGCACGCGGGGGGAGCGCAGGATGAATTCCCCCCGGTTGGCGATCGTGAAGACGTAGCCCTCCGGTTTGTACCCTCCCTCCACGGTCACGCCGGCCAGGAAGAAGGCGTTGCGGGCGCGGATCCGGGTGGTGGTGATCCGGTGGATGTTCTCCGCCGTGAGCCCGTGCGCCGCCAGCTCCTCGAAGCTGTGGTACAGGAGCATCGCCCGCTCCGACTCCCCGGGCAGGAGGGGCAGGAACGCGGAGGCCAGGGGCTTCTCACCGCCCCAGACGACGTTCCCGTCGGGGTCCTCGTAGTCGAACCGGAGCATGACGCTGGTGATCGGCACCTCGCCGTTGTTGGTGATCTCCCACACCCCATGGGGGCCTTCGCCGGTCATGAGCAGGTAGCCCTCGGGCTCGACCGTGAGCAGGTCCCTCGCCAGGGGGGCGCTGCCCTCCACCATGTCCCGGACGTCCCGGCGCACCACGGCGTCGATATGGGCCTGGACCCAGGAGTCGGACTGGAACGCCTGCTGGAACTTGTCGTTCAGCGGGAAGTTCACGCTGGTGGCGGTGAAGAGGTCCTCCAGGAGTTCCGGCGGGTAGCCGGCCTCGACGGTCGCGGAGACTTCGTCGAGAGTGAGCGTGGTGCCGAGCTCGGGGTCGCCGGCAGCGCGGTGCGCCGTCGCGAGGTCGGGCGCCCCCCGACCTTCCCAGTAGTGCGTGAGGAACCGGTGCGCCGCGCCGCGGGCCAGGGGGTGGTTCCGGTAGAGCAGGAGGCTCGCGGCCAGCGCCCGGCCGCGGAGTTCCTCGTCCCCGGCGGTGTTCCGCTCGATGCCGAGGACGGCCACGGCCTCGAGCAGCGAGGCGGGCGGGATCGTGCCCTTCTCCTCGTGGAGTCGGAGCGCCGCGGCATACTGCTCCGCGGCATCGCCTTCCCGGCCCACGTCCTCGCGCGCCAGGAGGTCGCCGTACCCCTGGCGCACGAGCGGCTCATCGGGGTCCTCGGCGAGCGCCCGGGCATACCAGGACTGCGCGGCGGCGAGGTCCCCCTTCCCCGCGAAGAGGTTGCCGAGAGAGACCTTCGCCAGCCAGTCCGCGGGGTCGGCGGCCAGGGCGTCCTCGTAGGCCGCCGCGGCGGCGTCCAGCTCGCCCGCCTCCTGGTGGACGAACGCCTTGAGCCGGTGCACCGCGGGGTCGTAGCCGCCGCCGAGATCGATGGCGCGCTTCACGGAGGAGAGCGCCTCCCGCCGGCGACCGGCGAGCCGGTAGACCTCCGCCGCGGTGAAGTAGGTGGAGAAGCTGTCCGGGCGGAGCTGGATCAGCCGGTGCAGATAGGAGGCCGCCCGATCGAAGACGGCGGGGGCGGCGTTGCGGATCGCGAGGTCGGAAAGAGTGGAGACGTTCTTCGGGTCGGCGTCCAGCGCCCGGAGGAGATACTCCCCGGCGGCTTCCTGTTGCCCGGTCTCCGCCGCGTGTCGGGACCGGAGCTGCCAGAGCCTCGCGCGCTGCGCCGCGTCCAGCTCCGCCTCTCCCTGCTCGGCGAGGCGGAGCTCGCTCTCCGCCGCGCGGTGGTTGCCGCGGGACATCAGGATGGCGGCGAGTTCCACGTGCTCCACCGGCCGGAGGGACCGGTCCTTCGGATACCAGCGGAGCTGCGGGAAGATGCGGAGCGCGTGGTCGGCGAGGCAGACACGCCCATACTCCAGCTTCTGGGCCTGCGCGCCCACGATGCCCGCGGCGAGGACGATCCGGGTGTTCAGGCCGATCACGCCGCCGGTGCGGAGGTGCACGCAGGGCCCGCCGCTGTTCCCCTGGTTGATCGTGATGTCCACCACCGCGTCGTCGAGCGCCGCCGTGGTGACCTCCTGACTCACGGCTCCCGGCATCGTGTTGATGCGGCTCAGGTGGCCATTGGTGGTGATCAGCTCGCCGACCTGGCGCATGGCCGTGGGGACGGGGAAACCGAGAGCGATCACCTCGTCCTCGGGCTTCACGAGTCCGCTTCGAAGGGTCAGGAGCGGCAGCACCTTGAAGGGCTCGGCACCCTTCGGCACGCGCAGCAGAGCGAGGTCGGTGAGCGGCCACTCGGCCATGATCCGGTCGACGAGGAAAGCCTCCATGCGCCGGTTCTTCTCCCCCGGCTTCTTCGGTCCCACGGACCGATCCCACACGATCTCGATCCTCTCCGGCGCCGCTCCCTCGTGGTCCACCACGTGGTGGTTCGTGAGGAGGAGGCCGTCCTCCCGGACGAAGAAGCCGGTCCCGAAGCCGGTGAGCCCTTTCGACGGCCACTGGGAGAGGACCATCACGACGGACTCCCGGTAGCGCTCCAGGATCTCGGTCCGGTCGAGCGGTTCGTCCCGCCGGACGAGGTCGACCCGCTCGGGGAACGGGCGGGCGGTGGACAGCATGCGCTCGAAGGTGGGAGCGAGTTCGGCGTACCTGTCCTCCGGCGCGATGAACTCGAAGAAGAAGTCGACGCCGTCGGCCACGAGGCGGGCCATCTTGTCCCGGCACTCCGTACCGAGCATCTTCGCGGTGAAGTGCTGGACGACCGCTTCCCGTCCAGCCATGGCGAACGGACGGATCTCCCCATCCGGCCCCGACGCCACCGCGAGGTCGTACTTGCGGTTGCCGCGCAGCACGGCCGGGAGGCTGCGCCGGTGGTACTCCACCACGCCGACCCGCTCCACCAGGGAGGACTCCCCCACCGAGGAGATCTGGATCTGGAGGCCCGTGCGGAAGTGGTTGGGCTCCGGCACATCCCGCTCCGGCGACAGGAGCACCCACAAGACCTCGTCCCGGAACCACTCGTAGGTGTTCCACGCCGCGGGGTAGTGGACCGAAACGAGCCGGAGCGGGTCCCGGTAGACCTTGAAGCCCTCGGGGACGTACCGCCCCTGCAGCGCCTCGATCACGTCCCGGCCGGCGCCGGCCTGCCGCAGCTTCAGGATGTCGTCCGCGGAGAGCTTCACCGGCCGGCCCTGCCTGAGGACCCAGTCGAGGATCTCCTCCGGGGGCCGGTCCCCGAGCATGGCCAGCACGGCATCGAGGGGATTGCGCGCGGGGCCCGAGGCGATCCGCTTCGAGACCTCGGCGAGGACGCGCTCGCCGGCCCCGAGCCCGCGGAGCGTCGCGAGGTCGGCCTCGGTGAGGGCCACGGACTTCGCGCCCCGGACGGCAAGGACGACCTCGCCCTCGTCCACGCCGAGTTCGAGGAGGGCCCTCACGTCCTCCAGGGTCAGCTTCCCGCGGGTCGCGGGAGGCGCCGGCGGCCGGACCGGGGGCTTCTCCGGCTCGACCGGGGGCTTCACGGGTTCCACGGGGGGCTTCACGGGTTCCACCGGCGGCTTCGCCGGCCCCTCGGGCGCCTTCGCGGAGGAGGTTCCGGTCCCCTCCGTGGCCGGATTCTTCGCCCACGGCAGCTTCGGCCCTTCCCCGGGCGGAGCGTCTCCGCAACCGGCGACGCAGGCGATGACGAGGACGATGATCAGTGCGGTGCGGCGCTGCATGGCAGGGCCTCCGGTGGCGGTTCGGGCAATTCCTCGGCGAATGAGGGTAACGGCCCGCCGCCCCGGCGCCAAGGAGCGGGCGCAGCCCCGGCTTGACATCGGGTGCGCGGATGCGGATCATCGCAGGGGTCCGCATCGAGGAGGCCGCATGGGTGCAGCCCGGGTGTCACTGGCGATGGTCCTCGCCGGTCTCGCGCTTTCCGGCTGCGGCTCCAGCGGCGTGTCGACGGAGTCTCCCTTTCCCGGCGAACCCGTCTTCCAGCCTGCCACGGCGGCGGATCACGTGATCGAGACGGGTGACGGCTATCGCCCGGCTCCGGGCTACGCCTGGGTCAACCCGGACGTCGACGGCGACCACTCCGTCCGCTGGTCCCCCGGCGCAGAGCACCCCGACTGGCCCAAGGTGGTCGCGGCGCCCGAAGAGTCGGAGTGGCGCCCCGCCCCCGGCTACGAATGGGTCGACCCGGGGTCGTCGGTAAACCTGGCCGTCCGGTGGAGGCCGGGAGTGATGCACCGGCAGTTCGAGAACGTCCTCGCGGCGGCGGAACCCGACCACTGGCACCCCGCTCCCGGCTACGGCTGGGACCCTCCGGACGGGCAGGGGGTTCGCCGGGTCGTCTGGACCCCCGGGGCCGTCCACCGCGAGTACGAGAACGTCCTCGCCGCGGCGGAGGAGGACCACTTCGTTCCGGCGCCCGGCTACGAGTGGGTTCCCGAGGGCACCGGCGTCCGGCCGGTACGCTGGCTGGCGGGCACTCCCCACCCGGTCCACGCCGGCGTTCTCGCCGGCAGCGAGCCGGACAACTGGCGCCCCGCCCCGGGTTTCGAGTGGGTGACCGCCGCGCCGGACGACTTCCGGGTCCGCCCGGGCACCACGCCGGCATCCGGCAAGCTCCACATGGAGGGCACGGTCATCGACTGATCGGCCAGCCCCCCGCCAGCGACAGGCTGCCGGCACGGAACGACCGACAAGGACTCTCCGCGGCTCCTCATTTCCGGACCGCCTGGAGTTTCGGCCGGCTGTTCGTAGCGCAAACGATGTTCCAGTCCCCCCGGCCCCTCAGTGACGCCGCTGCAGGAACCGGCATCTCGTACGGCAGCAGCAATCGAAATCGAAATCGGGATCGGGATCGGGATCGAAATCGGGATCGGGATCGGGATCGGACTAGAAACCACCAAACCACCGACCACGAGCGACTTCCTTCCCATCCGCTCACCATCGGCCGCGTGGCGTGGGGTTTCGAGAAGGCCCACAACCTGACCGGCGTTCATCGGTCGGCAAGAGCCCGGTTGCCTCGTGCCAGCAAATCCATTCCATCGGGTATCGCCGAAGGCAATGGGAAGCCCGCCGGTGCGGATCGATGCCGGTGTTTCGGGATTGCGCGTGGCCCCGCCCGGAGTGCTCCGCCATTCGGGATGCTCCGGTCGTTGGCAAGGCCCTGGACGAAGCCGAGAGGCAGGACCGCAAGGGGGTGTCGGATCGCATGGTCGAAATGCTCAGCCGGCTGGGCGGAAGGGGATTGCAGGTGTGTGTGGGGGGAGGGGGGGGCATTCGGACGAT
>JALOQY010000291.1 GCA_025459285.1 Planctomycetota bacterium
TGCCTCCGAACAGGCTTCGCACTCATCCGAAACCAGACGGCGACCCGCGAGTTCTGAAAACCCTTCGATCCGAGATCAAAGCCGTTTCAAGCCGTTGATTGCTGGCAGCCCGTCGCCGAGGGGCCTCCGCGCGCATGAGGGCTTACGCCGACGGGCTGTTAGCGCTGGAAGATCGGGAGGTACCGGTAGGGGATCGAGAGGATCAGGCAGGCCGAGGCGGTGGCGTAGGCGGTACCCACGGGAACGTCGATGGGCCAGTGGCCGTCGGGCTGCTGGAGGTCCACGAGGTCGGACTGCACGCGGGAGAAGTACTCCTCCCAGGCCTTGCCTCCGGCCACGAACATCGCCTGAACCGCGTAGTAGTTGCCGTAGTAGAAGAAGTAGTGGCGGGTCTGCGTCGTCCGGTACGTGTTCCGCAGCTCCCGGAGGATCATCTCGATGCGGGGGGGCGCGTCGCCGCGCAGGAACCGGTCGATCCGGTGTGCACGGATGTGTTTCAGGATGTCCTCGTCGGTGTAGAGCCCCGCCGAATACAGGGTCGCGAGCCCGGCGGCGGTGAGGGCGAACGAGGTCCGGGTGGCGATGGGGTTCTCGCTCCGCCACTGGTAGTCGAAGCTCCCGGGGTCGTCGAACGGGTCGGTGTGCGCGCTCATGAGCACGTAGTTCACCGCACGGTCGATCGTCTCCTTCGGGATGCGGATCCCGATGTTGCGGGCCGAGCGCAGCGCCATCACCTGGCAGACGGTGATCGACATGTCGGAATCGGCAGCGAAGGGGACGTATCGCCAGCCCCCGGTGGAGTTCTGGCATTTCCAGGTGAACTCGGTGGCTCTCTCCAGGGCCGTCTTCACCGAGGAATCGCGTGTCATCCCGTAGACTTCGGCGAGGAAGAGCGTGGCGAAGGCGTGCGAGTACATCCGCGAGTCGTTGTCGGCGATCATCCCGTCCTGGCGATTCACGCAGGAGAGGATGTAGCGGATCGCCCCCTCCACCTGGGCCCCGTACTTCCCGCGGCCCGGTACGTGGCCGGCGGCGAGGAACGCCATCCCCGCGAGCGCCGTGACCCCCACGTGGGACACGCCGTCGTGCTGGACGACATATCCATCGTTCAGTTTGTAGCCGACATTGGCCTTCCAGGATCCGTTCGGTTCCTGTTTGCTGGCGAGCCAGGCGAGTCCGCGCACGATCGCCGACCGGCCCTGCTCGGTGAGTTCGGTCACCTCCGGGCCGCCGGAGAGCGGGGCGCCCTCCTCGGGCCGGGCCGGAGCGGGAAGGAGGCACGTCCAAAGGCAAAGGACGAGGACGGGCAGCAGGGCTCGCTTGGGCATTTTCATCACCACCGGATTATATACGGCTGGCAGCCCGTCGGGGTGAAGGGTCTCACCGCAGAGGTCGTCCTTGGCCCCGACAGGCTGCTGGCAAGGGACACCCCGACTCATCGGCCGAAGAGAGCGACGCGGCCTCCCGCGAAAAGGCCGAAGAACCCGTCTCCGATCCAGGGGTAGGTGTAGAGGCCGGCCAGTTGAGCCGCCGAGAGGCGCTGGGCGACCGCGCCGGTCTGCTTCTCGATGAACACGGTCTCCGCCGTCCACGCATTGGGACCGAAGTCGTAGCTGTTCACGTGATAGACCACGTGGCGGTCCGTCAGGATCGGGAAGGGCGTGGCGCTCTTGGCGGCGAGGAGATCCGCGTTCCACTGGACCTCGCCCGTGGCGAGATCCCGTGCCTCCACCGCATAGACCTGGTCCGCTTCGCGCTTCCGCACCGCGTAGGCCAGCCGGTCATCGGCGGCCTCGCACTGGTACTGGAGGCTGGTCTTCGGCGGCGGGGGTGCCGTCCATCGGACCCGTCCCGTTTCGGCGTCGAGGAGGAGCAGGTCCTCGGACTGCGTCGTCACGAGGACGCCGCCGGGGACCGGCAGGCCGGACCGGAACGAGCGGCCGGGAGGCAGTTCCACCGCCACGGCCCGTCGCCCGGTGGACATCTCGTGGATCTCGATCCGCTGGTTGGCGACGGCGAGGAACAGCCGGTCCTCGTCCACGAGGAACGGCTCGCGGTAGAGGGTGCGGGGCTCGAGGACCACCGCGAACCTCCGCCGGCCCGTCGCCGCCTCGAACACCTCCACTCCCGCCGGCTCGCGGCTGGCCACGGCCACCGAGTCCTCGGTCAGGAGCAGCATCTCGAAGACCTGGTGGTCGGGGAGGGCGCGGTCCCACAGGTCCTGGCCGGTCCGCGAGCCGAAGGCCCGAAGCCTCGCCGCCGAGGCGTCGCGGGAATCCGTGGAGAGGACGCAGACGCCGCCGGGGACGGCGCCCGCGGCCTTGATCGAGGATCGGCCGGGCCGGCGCCACAACTCCCGGCCCGTGAGCGGCTCGACGCCGATCAGGCCGTCGGAACCCACGAGGACGAGGACGCCCTCGGACCACACCGGCTTCGTCACGATGCCGTTCAGGGGGATCTGCCAGAGCGCCTCCCGGCCCGCCCCCCGGATCGCCCGCAGGACCCCGTTCGTCCCCAGGAGGAGGAGGCCTTTCGCCTCGGGCGGCGCGGACCCCGCCGGCTCGAGGATGCGCACGTACGCCCCGCCGCCTTCGTCGGAATCCCACAGGGGACGCAGCGGCAGTTCGAGCGTCTTCTCCTGCGCCAGCAGGTCTCGGAACTTCGGCTCCGCGAGCCGCGCGACGGCGTACTCGCCCGCGCGGACACGGCGGTCGCCATCGAGGATCTCCGCGGCCTTGTGCTCCCGGGCGAGGCGGAGGAGCACCGAGCGTGCCGCCAGGAGGGATCCTCGCTCTTCCAGCGCCCGCGCGAGCAGGTGGAGGATCTCGGGTATCTCCTCCGAGCGCGGGAACTCCGACCACGCCCGGCGCAGGGCGTTCGCCGCCTCGACGTACTGCCCCTCATCGAAGTGGAGGCGGCCGAGCGCCAGCCCCGCGCGGGAGGCCGCGGCGCTGTTCGGGAAGAGCCGCGCGACCGCGGCGAGCCCCTCCGCGGACCGCGCCTTCAGCGCCCCGTCGAGCAGGCGGGCAGCGCGCTCCTCGAAGGGGCCATAGGCGGAGCGGCCGTGTTCGGAGAGGATCGCGTCGATCCGCTCGCGGGCGTAGACCTCGGAATCCCGCCCGGCGAGGAGCGGCTGGCCCGGATGTTCGGCAAGAACCCGCATGAGCGAACCCACCGCCTCCGCGGGTCGGCCCGCGTCGAGTGCCAGCTCCGTGAGGTTGAGGAGGGCGTAGAGCCCGGCGGGCACCCGGCCGATGGAGGGGAAATCGAAGGGGACGCGCCCGAGTTCGTCCGCGAGCCGCCCGAGGGCCTCGCGGAGCCCGGCGGTGTCCCCGCCCTGGCGGCGGCAGTCGGCGATGTCGAGGATGGCACGGACCTGCTGCTCCGGTTCCGCCGCGCACCCGAGAGCGGCCTCGAACTCCTTCGCCGCCCGGTCCCGCTTCCCGTCGGCGAGCAGGTGTCGCCCGCGGGACAGGTGGAGGTCGTAGAGACCCCGCCGCGCCGAGGCGGCCGTCCTCTCGGCCTCCTCTCCGGAGGCCTTCCCGGCGAGCGCGAGGGCCCGGCGGTAGGCCTCGATCGCTTCGTCGAACCGCTCGCGGCGGGAACAGACGAGCCCGAGTTCGAGGGCGAGCCGGGGATTGCCGGGCTCCGCCTCCTGCCGGCGCAGGAGCTCCTCGTAGACCTTCTCCCACAGGTAGAAGGCGGTGATCCGTTCCCGGTGGGCGAGGAGGAGGACCTGACCGGAGAGGACGAGGTTCCCGCCGGACGGCGTGCGTTGATCGGGGCGGTCCTTCGCCTCCCGGAAGGGGATCGAGAGCCTGCGTTCCCCGGAGGCCGGGTCGAAGGCATGGATCCCGCGGTCCGTGGGTGTCCAGACCGCCTCCCCGGTGACGAAGCCGCGCCCGACGGCGATCTCCGGATCCCGGTCCGAATCCCGGGAGGGGAACAAGCCCTGCTTCCGTCCCCAGGCGACTTTGCCGGTGCGGCGGTGGATCGCGAGCACGCGCGGCCCGGCGACGAAGAGGTGGTCCTTCCCCGCGCCGAGGAGGTAGCGGTAGACCTCGGTCTCCGTGGCGGGGTCTCCTCCATCGAACAGGAATCGCACGCTCCCGTCCCGCCGGTCGAGGGCGAGCAACATGCGGGAGTCGGTCGGCGTGAAGAAGACCGTGTCTTCAGTGACGACGGGGGGGTTGTTCACCCAGGTCGGTTCGCGCTCCGGGGTGTAGGCCCACTGGACCGCGAGAGGCAGCGGGATCTGCGGATAGCCTTTGAGCCAGAGGATCTCGCCGCTGCGCCGGTCGAGCGCCGCCACGACCCCCAGGTTCGACGAGCAGTAGAGAACCCCGTCACGCTCCGACACGGCTCCCGAGGCGAGTTCGGTGAGCGGCCGGCCGAACAGGTTCAGTTCCTGCTGTCCGCTGGCGAGCCGGGTGTGCCAGAGGATCTTCCCGGTGCGCGCGGAAACCGCCATCGCCTGGCAGAAGTGGCGCAGGGACTCGCGGGAGGCGGTGACGTAGATCGTGTCGCCGACGACGAGAGGGGGCGAGTTCACGTTGAGTCCCGCGAGGACCTCGGCGTCCGCGGGGTCCCGCACCATGCCCGTCTCGTGGCTCCAGAGCAGGCGGCCCGTCTCGGCCTCGATCGCGAAGAGACGGCGCTGGGGGAGGTAGTAGATCACGGTGCGGCCCATGAACTCCCGGGACTGACGGTCGGGGTTCGGGGCGGGCACCTCCAGGGCGGCGTAGACGACGCCGCCGGCGACGGCGGGGGAGAGGATCGTCCCCCGGTTCGTCAGGCCGCCGGAGAGGCGGAGTGGCCCCTCGAAGATCCAGTTCACCTTCTCCGTGAACAGGTTGACCGCGAAGACCGCGAAGCCGTTGTGGAAGTACATGGCCCCGGCGTCGACGACCGGCGATATCGGCTGCCAGAACGGACCGAGTGCGTCGCGGCGCCCGCCGCCGTGGAACATCGCGAGATCACGATCGTCGTCGTCCCGCTTGAACGGGAGGCGCGTCTCGATCGAGAAGGCGTCCGCACCGACCTCCGCGAGCGGAGGGACCGGCTCCGCGCGCGAAGGGGTGCGCCCGTAGACCGGCCACGAGCCCGGGTCGTCCCGGGGGTGGGCCGCGAGCGCCGTGGCCTCCGCGGCGAGCGGCGCGAGGAACGCGGAGAGGGGAACCGGCGAGTCCCCGACGGCGAGAGGATCGTCGCGGTCGAGGAGGCCGGGGTCCGCCGCGAGGAGCCTCCTGAAGCCCTCGGCGTCCCGCCCCCGGACCAGCGCGAAGGCGAGGCCCGCGCGATCCTCCGGAAGAACCTCGGCCGGGAAGTCGGCGAGGAGCGCGCCGAGGTGGTGTGCCGCGTCCGCGAACCGGCCGTCCCGCAGGGCCAGGGCGGCAAGGGCCCGAAGCGCGGCGGACCCTTCGCCGGACCGGTAGAAGCGCCGGAGGACCGTGGCAAGGAGGGGTTCGTTGCGGGTCGCGGCGGCCTTCGCGATGATCCGCGCGGCCTGGGGTCCGGCGAGCGCCCGGTAGGCCGCCAGTCCCTCGGGCGGCAGAGTGTCGAGGAAACGGTGGACCCACTCCCGTGCTCCGAGGAACCGTTCGTCCTCGACCTTTCCCACGAGCACCACCGCGTCGCGGTGGAAGTCGAGGATCTTCTGGATCTTGAGGGCGGCGTGCTCGAAGCTCCGGGCCTCCGCGGCCTTGCGCGCCTCCTCGGTCAGTGTGAGGAGATCCGAGGTGTCCGGGACGGAGTAGGGCTTGCCGATGAACACGCCCTGTGCGCGGAGGGATCCGGAAGGGAGGAACCCCGCGGCGACCACGAGCAGCGGGAGCAGGCGGGAGACTCTCATCAGAGCAGCCGATAGCGCTTCCGGAGGATCCACTCCGCGGCGAGGAGCGCGACCACCGCGAAGAGCACCCAGGGGTCGTCCCACAGGTCCTCGGACCGGACTTCGCTCGGTATGAAGACCGACTTCGGCGGGATCCGGTCCGGCAGTCCCGCCGCCGCGGCGAGAGGCAGCGCCTCGCCGCCGGATTCCCTCGCCATCGCCGCGAGCGCGGGGAGGTCCACGAGGGGGTTCTTCATCTCCTCGGTGGAGTACTCCACCTTGAAGAGCCGCTCCGGCCGCTCCTCGTCCCCTTCCGGGACCGCCGCCACGAGGAGCCAGTTGCCCTCCTGGTGCACGGTGATCTGGAGCGAGTAGTTGCCGGGATCGCCGGGCACGGCCGCGAGGACGACCTCCTGCTCCGCGCCGTCCGGGGCCCGGA
>JALOQY010000292.1 GCA_025459285.1 Planctomycetota bacterium
CGCCGCCTGCGGCGGCGGGCGCCTGCGGCGCTCGCTCGTGCGGAATCTGCGGGGGCCGCAAGCAAGTCGATGGCCATTGTCACAACCCCGGGAGCACGTCGCGCAGGAAGTCGTTCCACGAAAGGACCCGGACACCCTCGTCGAGAAGCCGGGGGCGCGCCTCGGGCAGGAGCAGGAACCGCGGGACCTGCGGGTGTTCCTCCGCGAAGTTCCGGAGCCCCGTGAGCGGGTCCCGCGCGGCGTGCCGGCCGGAGCGGACCTCGATCGCCCCGAGGATCCGCGACCCGCGATGGAGGAGGAAGTCGACCTCGGCACCGTGGTTCGTCCGCCAGTAGGCGATCCCGGCATCGAGCTTCGCGTAGTGGATCTCGGCCGAAATCCTCTGGGCGACGAACTGCTCGAAACGCCGGCCGCGGGTCACCGGGTCGAGGTTCTCCCCCAGCGTGTGGCAGAGCGCGTTCGTCACCCCGGGGTCGAACAGGTAGAAGCGGGGGTGCGCCACGAGGCGTCTGCGACCACTCCGGTTCCAGCCGGGCACCCGGAGGGCGAGGAAGGTCTCCTCGAGGATCTCGTAGTACTGCTGCACCGTCTTCACCGACACGGCGCACTCCCGCGCGATGCGGCTCATGTTCACGGTCTCCCGTTGCGCGCGGCCGCACCGTGGCCCCAGGCCGGGAGGGCGAACCCAATTCGCGGCGTGGTCGGGGGAGCGGGGGCGTACTCTCTCCGGCATGTATCTCACCGCAGACGTGCCGGGCGTCGAGGGGCGGATCCGAGAGCGGATCGAGGACTTCGTCGTGGAGGAGCTGCCGCTCTACGAACCCGCGGGGGTCGGCGAACATTGCTACCTCACGGTCCAGAAGGTCGGCCTCTCCACCCACGAGGCGATCCGGCGGCTCGCGCGCGAGATCCACGTGCGCCCGGAGGCCATCGGCTACGCCGGCATGAAGGACGCGAAGGCCGTGGCCCGCCAGACCTTCTCCATCCAGGGCCTCGATCCCCACCGGGTGGAGGGGCTCGCGATCCCCGGCCTCACGGTCCTCGCCGCCCGCCTCCACCGGAACAAGCTCCGCATCGGCCACCTCGCGGGGAACCGCTTCCTCATCCGCCTCCGGGGGACGGGTCCCGGCGCGGAGGAGCGCTGCCGCCTCGTCCTCGACGCGCTCTCGACGAAGGGGTTGCCGAACCTCTTCGGACGGCAGCGTTTCGGCAGCAAGGGGGACGGCCACCTCGCCGGCCGGGCCGTCCTCCGCCGGGACCCGGAGGCACTCGTGGACGCCATCCTCCTCGACCGCGACGGCCGGGAACGCGACCCCCGGCTCCGCGAGGCCCGGGACCGGTACGCCTCCGGAGACCTCGAGGGCGCCTTCCGGGCCTTCCCCCACGCGTACGAGGCGGAGCGGCGCGTCCTCGAATCGCTCGCGAAGGGGCGCCCCCCGGAGCAGGCCATCCGCCGCATCCCCCGCGCCACCTTTCGCCTCTACCTGTCGGCCTACCAGTCGCACCTCTTCAATCGCCTTCTGCTCCTTCGGATGCCGGACCTCGGCCGGCTCGAGGCGGGCGACCTCGCCTACCTCCACGACCGGGGCGCGGTCTTTTCCGTGGAGGACGTCGCGGTGGAACAGCCACGGGCCGACCGGTTCGAGATCAGCCCCTCCGGGCCGCTCTTCGGAAAGAAGGTGCTCCTGGCGGAGGGGGCGCCCGGCGAGCGGGAGCGCGAGGTCCTCGACGAAGAGCGCCTCACGATCGAGGAGTGGAAGCTGCCGGGACTCCGCCTCGACGGCGAGCGCCGTCCGTTCCGCGTGCCGCTCACCGGGGCGACGGTGCGCGCGGAAGGTGACGACACGGTGCTCCTCTCCTTCTCCCTGCCCAAGGGCAGCTACGCCACCGCGGCGCTGCGCGAGGTGATGAAGTCGGAGGACCCCGATCTGGATTGACGCATGCTTCCGCGCTGTTGAAGGCCTCTCGGCGACGGGATGCCGGTCCGTGCTAGGATGGAACCAGGAAGCGAGGGACGAAATGAGCGACACCGAAGTACCGAAGGTGAGCCGCGGGATGCGCTGGATCGGCCGGGCACTCGCCCTGGTTCTCCTCTCCCTCTGGGGGGCGTTCCTCGTGCAGCATGTCGGCGACCTCTCGGCGGGCCGGCCCTGGGCCTCGCCACCCACCGGCGCGTTCCTCGCCACCGCGCTCCACGTCCTCGTCCTCGCCGGCTTCGCTCTCATGCTCGTCCGGGGACTTCCCGGTTCGGTCCTGGTCGTCGTCGCCACGGTCGCGTACGTCGTCCAGCTCCAGCCGGTCGTCTTCCCGTGGATCGCCGGCGTGAACTTCCTCCCGATCCCGTTCCTCGCCCTGGCCGGCCTGCTGGCCCGGCGCGCCCATCGCGGGACCGAAACCCCCTCGACCCCGGCGGCAGCGGGATAAAATCCGGGGGCGTGCCTTGGATTGACCGCGTGGCGGGGTTATGATTCTTCCACGTCGACTCCACTGACAACGATCCGCACCGGGGAACATCCTGAGAGGGGGACGCCGCTGTCGACGCCCCGCGCCCTCCTTCCGATCCCGGCCATCGAAGGAAGGCCATCCCCCCGATCATGAACTCCGCCGCCCGCTCTGCCCTGATCCGGTTCGCAAGCCCTCTTGTCTAAGCTCCGAGTAGGCATCATCGACCTCGTCACTCGGGGTCCCACCCGGGCCCTGTTCGCCCGGGTCATGAACGCGAACATGGCGAGCATCATGCCGCAGGTCGTCGCGGTGTGGTGTCAGGCCGAGGGGCACGAGGTCACCCACGTCTGCTTCACCGGGTTCGAGAAGCTCGCGGACCTGCTGCCGGAAGGCCTCGACCTCGTGTTCATCGGCGCGTTCACCGAGGCGGCGTTCGGAGCCTACGCCCTGAGCAGTCTCTACCGCTCGCGCGGCGCCGTGACCGTTCTCGGGGGACCCCACGCCCGCTGCTACCCGGAGGACGCCCGGAAGTACTTCGACTACGTCCTCGGCTTCACGGACCGGGCCCTGATCCGTCAGGTGCTCGACGACTGCGAGCGCCATCGTCCTCTCGGCCTCATGCTCTCGGCGAAGGAGCAGCCGGCGGCGCTGCCCGGAGTCCGCGAGCGGTGGAAGTTCATCGAGCCGACGCTCCGCAAGGCTCCCCTGTTCAAGATCGTTCCGATGCTCGGCAGCATGGGCTGCCCCTATTCGTGCAGCTTCTGCATCGACTCCACGATCCCCTACCGGGTGCTGGATCTGGAACTCCTGAAGGACGACCTCCGGTTCCTGCGGCAGAAGCTCCGCAAGCCCCACGTGGGGTGGCACGACCCGAACTTCGGCGTCCGGTTCGACGACTTCCTCGACGCGATCGAGGAGGCGGTGCCCCCGGGGAGCGTGGATTTCGTCGCCGAGAGCAGCCTGTCACTCCTCAGCGAAGATCGCCTGAAGCGACTCCGGAAGAACGGCTTCATCGCCCTCCTGCCCGGGATCGAGTCCTGGTACGAGATGGGCAACAAGTCGCGGACGGGCCGCGCCACGGGGATGGAGAAGGTCGAGCGGGTCGCGGAACACGTGAACACCATCCTCCGCTACGTTCCCTACGTGCAGACGAACTTCGTCCTGGGCCTCGATGCCGACGAAGGCCCGGAGCCGTTCGAGCTGACGAAGCGGTTCCTCGACCGGGTTCCGGCCGCGTTCCCCGCCTACTCCCTGCTCTCGGCCTTCGGGCGGGCGGCCCCGCTGAACCTCGAGTACCAGCGGGCGGGCCGGGTTCTGCCGTTCCCGTTCCAGTTCCTCGACAACAACCACGCGATGAACGTCGAGCCGAAGAACTACGCCTGGGCCGAGTTCTACGACCAGGTCATCGGGGTGACGCGCCACAGCTTCTCCTGGCGCGCCATCGCCCGGCGGGCGAGCGCCACGAAGCGGTTCATCCCCCGCTGGCTGAACGTCGTCCGCGCCGTCTCCACGGAGGGCTTCGGCCGGATCCGCTACTTCTCGCAAGTGCGGAAACGGCTCGACGTGGACCCCCAGGTCCGGAGGTACTTCCGTCGGGAAACCACGGAACTCCCCGATTTCTACCTTGAGCAGGTGAAGCGCGATCTGGGAGAACTCTGGTCCTGGCTTCCGGAGGGCGCGCTGTACCACGACCAGAACGCCTATCTGAAGTCGGATGGCGCAACGGCCGCCGCGGCATCGCCGAAGCGTCTCTTCCCCCGGCGCCCCGTCTCCTCCGGGACTCCGGGGGAAGCATCCGTGCCGCGCTTCGGAGCCGGAGTCTCGGGGTAATGGCGCGGATACAGGGTAACATCCAGCCGGGCGTATCGGACCGCCCGAGCGAGTCTGCGGGGCGAAGACGGCTCTTCCCCCACGTTTGTCCGAGGACGAAGGTCACGAGTCAGGATTGAGAGGAACCATGAAGAAGTTGTTCGTCGGAAGTCTGAGCTGGGACACGACCGACCGGTCGCTCCACGACGCGTTCGGCCAGTTCGGGGAGATCGAGGAAGCCAAGATCATCACGGACCGCGACACCGGCAGATCCCGCGGGTTCGGGTTCGTGACCTTCGTCAAGGACGAGGACGCGGCCAAGGCGATCGCCGAGATGAATGGCAAGACCCTCGACGGTCGCGCCATCGTCGTGAACGAGGCCGCCGGCAAGGGGCCCCGTCCGGGCGGTTCGCGGGGCGGTGGCGGTGGCGGCGGATACGGTGGCGGCGGTGGCGGTGGCGGGTACGGCGGCGGTGGTGGTGGCGGCGGCCGCGGCCGGCCGGGCGGTGGTGGCGGCGGCGGTGGTGGACGAGGCGGACGCCGGGGCTGGGACTAGGCCGATGGGGAGGCGAACCCAGTACAGTTTCGGCAAGCGACAGCGCGAGCTGAAGCGCAAGGAGAAGGCCGAGAAGAAGCGGATCCGGCGTCAGGGTCCGGGGGACCCGGCGACCGAGACGCCCGCGGACGGCGACCCGCCTGACGGCGCGCCGGACGACTCGTCCTCTCCGACTTCCGACGACGGCCCGACCGGCGCGGAGACCGAGACTACGAACTGATTCGAGGCGCCCGGAGGGTGATCACCACGATCTCCGCCGGGCGCCACAGCCTCATCCTCGGGCCCCAGGTGCCCGTGCCGCGGGATACGAGCACGGCCATGCCATCCACGTCGTAGCGGCCCGCGAACAGCGGGTTCAGGAGACGGAGGATGTAGCCGTACGGCCAGAGCTGGCCGCCGTGCGTGTGGCCGGAGAGCATGAGGCCCGCGCCTTCCGCGGCGGCTGCCTCCGCGAACGCCGGCGTGTGGGACAGGTAGATCACGGCTCCGGCCGGGCGTCCCCGGAGGGCCTTGCGGATCGCATCCTCCGGCCTTCCTCCCCGCCGCCGGAGCGTGCCGAGGTCGTCCACGCCCGCCACCACGAGTCCCGGCGCGGCTTCCCGGTGAGCGTCCCGGAGCACACGGATTCCGGCGTCCTCCATCAGCCGCGAGCCCTCCCCGTGGAACTCGTGGTTCCCGAGCACGCCGTAGACGCCCAGTGGCGCATCGAGCCCGCGTAGGATCCGGATCAGTTCACCGTCCGGACGCGCCCTCCCCTCGGAGATGTCCCCGAGAAGGACGATCATGTCGGGCCTCAGGGTCCGGACCCGTTCCGCGACGTCCGAGAACCACGGCGCGCCCAGGCTGTCGCCCAGGTGCGTGTCGGAGAGCGCCGCGACCGTCGTCCCGTCGAGTTCCATCGGCAGCCCGGGCAGAGAGACCTCGTACCTCGTGACCTCCGGCGGCCGCGTCCCCTGCCAGAGGGCCAGTCCCCCGAGCGCGACCCCCGCGAACAGGGAGAAGGTCCGGATCATCGGCACCCATCGGCGGAACAGGAGGCCGAATCCGGTCAGCAGGTCGCCGGCCAGAAACGCCGACCCCATGAGGAACAGGAGCCCGAGCCAGTTGAGGGTGAACAGGTCGACGACGTGGGAGAAGGTCCCCCCGGAGGCGCCGGCGCCGCGCATGAACCACGTCGCGAAGAGCAGCGTACCGGCCGCGAGGAGGGCCTTCCGGGAGACCCGCCGGCGCACCCAGGGCAGCGAGGAGAGCCGCAGGAACACGTAGAGGTGGGTCAGGGTCCAGCCGGAGAGGAGCATCAGTCGGAACATTGTCTCGCTCGGTCCCTTCGGGGATCGGGGTGATGTCGGTTTCGAGGCGCCTCATCCTAACATCGCCCCGGCATCCGGGGTTGCGGTGCGTGCAATCCGTAGTACTCTTGAGTAGCTGGAAGCGCGCGCTTTCGCCGAACCG
>JALOQY010000293.1 GCA_025459285.1 Planctomycetota bacterium
ACCCGACAGCCTCTTCAGCGCGGAACCGAGGAGAGCACCGAAGGGCGAAGGGACGATCAGTTCTTCTTCTGATCCAGGCCGGCGGCGAACGTCGTGACGCTCCGTGCCGGAACCGCGACGCGAATTCGGCTCGAAGACTCCGGCTGGAACGGCTCGATCGCCCGCCACCTCACGTGCTCGCGCGACTCCTCCCCGGACACCGGACCGGCTACCGAGAGGCTTGAAAGATCCACATTCAAGGTCCGGACGTCGGAGGCGTTGTTGATCACGACCAGGACCAGGCGACCGGGAGCTTCCTGACGGAATGCGGTCACCTGGACGAGGAGATCGTCGGATGCCGCCTCGATGCGGACCGCGCCACGCTTCAGCCATCGCGCGTAGTGCCCGATCGCGTAGCCCATGCCCGTGATGAGCACCGTCCGGGAATCGTTCTCCACCAGCACGATCGTGTCCTGCTCCGTGAGATAGCCGTCCGGGTCCTCCCCTCCCCGCCCGGCGAAGTGCTCCGCGTGGGTCTTCTTGTCCCACATCGCGTTCATGCCGTAGAAGGCCGCGGCGTCGGCGTACACGAACTCGTCGTGAATGTGGATCGCGCGGCCGCGGAGGTGATCGAACGAGCGGGGATCGACTTCCCCGTGGGAGACCTCCGTCATCCACGCCGGCACGTTGAACCTGCGGCAGAGGTCGCGGAGCGATCGCCGCTGGTGGATGGACTCTTCATCGGGCCTGCCGGCACCCGAGGCGTGCAGGATCCGCGGCACCGACGCGTACGGAGATCCGTAGGGGTAGACGTGGTACCCGATGGCCGCCACGTACTTCCGGGCCTCCGGATCCTCGAGGATGACCCGGGCGACCTCGATCGTCCGCGTCACCGTCTCCTCGTTCGGCACCACGAACTTCAGCTCGGGAAAACCGGCGATCCGCAGGCGATCACCCGCGCGCTTCACGATGTCCCGGACCGTCTCGGCATGGGCGCCCTCGATTTCCCCGTTGCCCGACGTGGGCTCGTTGAAGAGGTGCACGTATCGAGGCACCGAGCCGGAGATCTTCTTCCAGCACTCGACGCAGGCCTGAGTCTCTTCAGCGCACTCCTCGAGGCAACGTGGCACGTCTTTCCGGTACAGGTCAGCGAGCCACTTGGTCGACCAGCGCCAGTTGATCTTCCCGTCGAGCGACCAGTCGTCGAAGCCCATGGCCTCGGCCGGCTGGAGGACGCCCTTCCACATCGCCTCCGCCAGGGACATGTCGAAGCCCGACCAGTCGATGACCTTCGGGTCGTCGTTGTCGTTCTGGCTGTGCTGGATCCCCGACCTCGTCTCCAGGGGACCGACCGCGACGTTCCCCATGGTGAGCTTCACCTGGCCGTAAAGCGCATCGAGCGCCCTGGGACGCAACTCCGGTCCGAGCGAATCGCCGTTCTCGCCGGGATGGATCAGACCGAGAGTCGTGGCGCCGAATCCCTCGTAGACCTGGTGCCTGGCTTCGCCGTCGACCCGGATCTCCACCTCTCCGGCCGGTTCGTTTCCCGTCGTCACGGATATGACAACGAGCACCAGGGCGTTCAGGAACATGTAAGACCTCCTCCGCGAAATCGTCCTTCCTCAGCGCGCCGACGGGGTCGGCGCCTCGCCCGCTCCGGGAACCGGATCACCGGCGAGCTCGTTCAGGTAGTTCTCCACGTTGGTGTACCCGTTCGCGGCGGTCGCCGCTCCGTCACCGGCGTTCGCCGGATCGAGGCCCTGCGCCTTTTCCCAGGCATCGGGCATCCCGTCGTGGTCCGAGTCGACGGAGGGTTCGGGCGCGCCGCTCGCGAGATCCGGCCACGGGCCGGTCGTGCCACATCGAGAGGTGCCGGTCCCATCGCGCACGCTCCCCACGATGCGCCCATCGACCGCGTCTCGCGAAGGTCTGCACGCGCCGACCGTGAGCAGCACCTTGTCGACGAGACCGGATGCCGGATCCAGACGAACGGGCGGAGCGGGGAACGGCCTCCCAGCGTCGTACTGCACCCGATCGACCCGATGGGTGCTGCCCTCGTGGTCGCGCTCGTAGTAGTCCCAGGTGTTCACCTCGTGGCCGGTCCAGTCGTCGGCGGAGCCGTTCGGGGAACGGGGGCCCCGGTTGCCGGACAGGTACAGTTTGGTTCCCCCTGCCTCCGCGGACTTCCCGTCGATCCGGATCGGGCCTCCGTTACCGACGTTCAGGTAGGGATAGCCGCCCTCCGGCCCGGCGATCCACACGTTGTCGACCACGTTTCCGAAGGCAGAGCTGTTGAGGGCGAACTGCCCGAAGACCGACGCGTTGTTGCCGCTCCAGTTGTAGATGACGTTGTTCCGGAAGTCGAACACGTCCGCGTGCTGCATGAGCGGGGTCCGCGAACCCAGGTTCGCGTAGAGGTTGTGGTGCAGCGTGATGTTCTTCGGGGCGCGGTTCCCGCCGATGTGCTGGCCCATGTAGCATTCACCGATGAGGTTCCACTGGAAGGTCGCCCGGTCGAGGTACGAGCCGTACCAGTCGAGCTGCGTGTCCGAGCCCCACGAGACCGAGCAGTGGTCCACGATGACGTCGTGGATTCCGGGCTCGGCAGTCCCGTAGAAGAGGATGTTGTTGCCGGCGTCGTGCTTCATGCCCCCGCCCATGCGCACGCGGAGGTGGCGGAGGACGATATCGTGCGCGCCGTTGACGCACCACACTCCCCAGTCTCCCTCCGGCTGGCCGTTCCCCCGGATCTGGACGCCGCCCGGCGAGGTCTGACCGGCCACGGTGAGGTAGGGCGTGCTCACCCTGATGGCGTTCCTCAAGGTGATCGTGCCACTGACGCGGAACACGACGATGCGAGGTCCGGACCCCTCCATGGCGGCCCGCAAGCTTCCGGGTCCCGAGTCCTCGAGCGTGGTCACCTCGATCACTTGTCCGCCGCGGCCTCCCACCGCGCCCGCGCCGAATCCCTCGGCGCTCGGGAACGCCTTCACGGGCGAAGCAGCGGCCTTCCGCAACGGATGCGGGTAAGCGTACTTCGCGTATCCCGGCTTGGCCGCGCCCAAGATGTAGTCCCGGCCCTCCCGGATGTAGTCGGAGGAACGAAGGCCAAGGCCGACTTCATCCGGCTCGTGATCGTTCATCCCGATGCGGGGATCGCCCGAGTTGTCCCAGATGTAGAGCGGATCCCGGATGGAACCGTTCCCGTCGTGCCCCTGACCGACCTGGCGGGGAACTGGGTAGGGATGTCCGGCATACAGGCACTTCCGGCGCAAGCTCATGACGATCATGACGATCTCGGTGCAATCGCCCCACATCCGGGACTTGATGTCGGGCATCGTGTTGTCGGCGATGACGCCGGTGCCGCCGCGGATCCAGATCCACCGGCCCAGGTTCAGGGTCTCCTCACCGAGGTCGTCGAAAAGGAAGGCGTTGTCGTAGAGCTCGAAGTGACGCAGCCCGTAGTGACTGGTCTCCGCCCCGTGGGTGGCGACGTTCGAGTTATTGAAGGTGCAGTGGCGGACCACGGTACGCGAATTGTCGTCGAAGTCGAAGGCCTGGGCTCCGGCGAAATAGGTGTCCTCGACGTAGAAGTTGTTCGTACCCGTCGTGTCCTTCGCCCCCATGGTGTCCGGGGTCAACCAGGACCGGTCGGCCTCGTCTCCAAGCTTGAGCGTGATCCCGGTATGGACGAACCGAGGAACGCCGGCCTCCAGGCCGCCGTCGAAGGAGCATCGAAAGACGACTCCGCGGTTGACATACACCAGGATGGCGCGCCCGATGTTCCCGTCGTGGGTGAACCAGCAGTCGTGGATCAGCACCGGCTTCCCGCCGGCACGGCCGTGGACGTTGAGGTGCTCGCCATAGGTGGCGGTTCCCGATTTGAAGCGGATGTCGCTGATCTCGGCGCTCGCGGCCGGGTCCTCGAAGATGTCCACCATGGCCCGGTTCCAGTCGTTCGCGGCGTCGTTGACGAGGACGGTTTCCGCAGGAACGGCGATGACCCACGACCCGTACGTCCCGCGGCCCCCGGTCCGTGCCACCTCGATCTGGAGCGAGGTCCCGCCATAGGCGGTCACCGTACCCTCCATGAACCGCGATCCGTCGGCGATGGTGAGTGCCCGGACGGTCTGGCCGGCCTTGATGTCCAGTCCGGCCTGCGTGGCGAAGGTCTTGGAGCCGGTCCCGACCTCGAGCGAAGTGCGGCTGGATCCTCGGAGCCCACCGGCCCCCGCTCCCCGCAGGTGGATCCCCTTCTCGATGGAGAGTGAATCCTTCCATGTGGCCGTGCCGGCCGGAAGCCGGACGGTATCGCCGGCGCTCGCAGCATTCACGGCGGCCTGGACGTCGGCGAGGTCGCAGCTCGCCGCCGTGCGGACTTCGCCGGCTGCACAGGGATTCCCTTCGGCGAAAGCCGCGATGATGATCGTCAGCCGTAATGCGCGCACGCGTCGTCCTCCTCGATGTTGATCAGCGCCCGCCCGACATCCGCAGCCGCACCGTCCCCCTCAGGATCTCGCCGGGCCTGATGGTCCGGCCGGGGCCGTAGTGATACCCGTCCTTGCCCGCTCTCGCCTTGTCGGTCATGCTCGCCGTGAAGATCTTCCTCTTCGTGCTGCGGAAGTCGTCCGAGCCCCACGGATGGTCGTCCAGGCCATACGGCCGATCGCCGGGCGGGACGACCTGGTCGACGGTGGGATGGGCGACCGCCTCCCCCACCGGACGGCGGATGGGGCTCCACTTCATGCCGGCCCGATCACGAGGAAAGTCCCGGGGAGGATCGGCGCCGGACTCCCAGGTCCCGTCGAGGGCGATCCTCGTATTCCGGCTCTCCTCGCTCCGGGGAGTCAGACAAGTGGAAATGTCGCGGCTCTCGAAGGTCTTCGCGGCCCGCAGGTCCCCCTTCACGACGGTGACGTCCGCATCGCGAACAGCGATGTCCCCGGAATCCTGCGAGACCGTTCCCATCAGGCGGCCGCGGAGATCGCCCGCGACCACCATCTCGACCTTGGAATACTCGGCCGTCGCCCGGGCAAACGACTCCGCATCCGCGTAGACCTCCACCTCGTGATAAGCGGCTCCCCCGATGAAGGCGAAGCGCGGGGACTCCGCCCTCACCGGCGGGAACGAGATGACCACATGGATGGGTACCTTCTCCTCGGCCGAGCCGCACCGTGCTACGGAGATCCAGAAGCCGTCGCGATCGACCGGGACGTCGATGCTCTGCGTCCAGGGACCCGTGGCGAGGAGGATCCCACCCCGAATCTCCCGGGGTTCGCTCCAGTCGAGCCGGAGCCACTGGCCGTTCGTCTGGCCGAGCGCCGTGCTCCACTGCGTGTCCGTCCGGTCGTCGTTGGCACCGGGCAGCGGATACTCCGGCCGCGAACTGGAGGCGGAAGCCTTGGCCAGCGCGGCGATGTTCCCCGGCTTCAGCTCCCCGGCGCCGGCCGCCACTCTAAGGAGGGCGAACATGGCTGCCGCTGCCGGCCAAGCCGGAGGCGACGACCGGGAAGAGTGGACCATCGGCGAATCTCCGTGGGATCGAAGGAGGTCGGGGTTCCGTCTTGCGAGACGCATCCGGGGACAGTATAGCCGTTCCGGGACGCATCCCCATCGTGGCATCCTCCGCGGTCGCCAACGGCGATGGCGTACACGGTCGACCGAGGCGCCGACGCGACTCCGAGCGAACACCTCGAGCCACCGGGCCGAGTCGCCGCGTGTTCACCTCTCGTCCTCAGGAACTTCGGGGTCCGGGAGACGTATCCTGCCCGTTCAAGGAACCGGCGACCCAAAATGCGGCCACCGTCCCCTCGATTGCGCCCCGGAGTTGCCGGAAGGAACTCGTCGAAACGGTCTCGCGGCCTGGGATTCGTGCTGCTCATGGCCGCACCGATCGCGGCGGCCCCGTGGGCATCGGCCGAGGAGCGCCGGAAGGCCGAGGAGGCGAAGGCGAAGCGCCGGCGTGACCTCCTCGCCCTCCGCATCCAGGAGAAGGAGTTCGTGCCCGTCCCTCAGGTCCCGTACGAGCGGAAGGACGTCGACACCGTGAAGAGGGAGGGGAAGGAGAAGGAGAGGGTCGTCGTCGTCGAGGATGGTCGGGTCCAGGAGTCGTTGCTCGGGGTCGCCGTTTGCCGCAAGGACGGCGGCCGGGAGACGAAGCTCGGCGATCTGGCGGTGAACGC